>CBDUAB010000049.1:0-9548 GCA_965365045.1 uncultured Planctomycetales bacterium | reverse complement strand
GTTAAATGCCAGATGGTGGTCGCCTGTTTGTTGACGGTTGTTCTGTCGCCACACGCCTCATCCGCCAGTAACATCAGCCCCTCGACAGTCGTTTCCGTATTTCCGCAAGACGTTCACATCGCTGGCGACGACGCGCCGGTACAGTTGGTTGTATCCGAACGCACGGTTGACGGGATGGTCGTCGAGCGAACCGGCGCCGCTCAGTTTCGGTCGCTGAGCGACAGTGTCATCGATGTCAGCGTGCAGGGGCGGATCACACCTGTTGGCAACGGACAAGGGACCATCGAAGTAACTTTGGACGGCCGCATTGCCAGGGTCACTGTCAACGTGTTCGACTTTGGCACGGCTCCAATACCGGACTTTGAAACCGGCATCCAACCAATCCTGGCAACGCTAGGCTGCAGCACGGGCGCGTGTCATGGCAAGCAGGGCGGCCAGAACGGATTCCAGCTTTCGCTGTTGGGATTCGATAGCGACTTTGACTATGCGGCGATCACAAAACAAGCCCGTGGACGACGCGTTTTTCCGGCAGCTCCGGAAAACAGTTTGTTGCTCAGGAAAGCGGCTGCTGAAGTCCCTCATGGCGGTGGCCAGCGCTTTAGCAGTCGAGATTCGCACTATCAATCATTGTTGAACTGGATTCGCAACGGTTCGCCTCGCCAAGGCGACAACCCACTACAGCTCGAGCAAATCATCGTCGAACCGCCTGAGCTGATCATGTCGCCGAACACCAAACATCGCCTCGTTGTCACGGCGACATTTTCCGACGGTTCGCGCCGCGACGTCACGGGGCTTACCGCATTCAGCTCAAACGAAAGCGTCATCGCAGCGGTCGACAAGCAGGCGTTGGTTGCGGCCGGACCCATCGCCGGCGAAGCCGCCATTATGGCGCGATTCATGGGCCGGATTGCCACTTGCCGCATATTGCTGCCCCGCAGCGAAGCGATTGCTCCGGGCGTCTACGAACAACTTCCTCGCAATAACTTTGTCGATGATCTGGTTTGGCAAAAGCTCGCGCGGCTGAACATTATTCCGTCACGGCCAACTTCTGACGCAACCTATTTACGTCGTGTGTACGTCGACATCATCGGTCGGCAACCGACGTCGGATGTGGTGCGCGAGTTTCTGGCCGACGATACGCCGAGCAAGCGCGTGCGGCTCGTGGATCAACTGCTCGAACATCCCGGTTACGCTGACCATTGGGCCAACAAGTGGGTCGACCTCTTACGACCGAATCCGTACCGAGTTGGTATCAAAGCCGTCATGAGCTTTGACAATTGGATCCGGCAAGCCTTTCGTGAAAACAGACCTTACGATCAATTCGTCCGCCAACTGCTGACGGCACAAGGAAGTACTTGGCACAACGGCGCAAGCACACTTTTTCGCGATCGCCGTTCACCGGACGAATTGACGACCATCGTAAGTCAGTTGTTTCTCGGTGTGCGTCTGGAATGCGCCAAGTGCCACCACCATCCGTTTGAAGTGTGGGGGCAGGACGATTTCTACTCATTCGCGGCCCATTTCGCGCGTGTCGGGCGCAAAGGCAGCGGTCTTTCGCCACCAATTTCCGGAGGCGAAGAAATTGTTTTCACGGCCGACAGCGGGACGGTCACACAGCCGCGCACGGGGCAAACCGTTTTGCCGCGAACGCTCGGTGGGCCGCCGCTGGAGTTGCCCAAAGGCCAAGACCCACGCAGCAGTTTGGTGGATTGGATGACAGCCGACGACAATCCGTACTTTTCCAAGGTCATCGCCAATCGCATTTGGGCCGAATTGATGGGGAAGGGACTTGTCGATCCGGTCGACGATTTGCGCGCGACGAATCCGGCCAGTAACGAAGAACTGCTCACTGCACTGGCCGCGCATTTGCGAGACAACCACTATGATCTAAAATCGCTCATCCGCGCGATCACGACCTCCTACGTTTATGGCCTCGACTCGCTGCCTAACAAGACGAATGTCGCCGATCATCGCAATTACTCGCGTCATTATCGTCAGCGACTACGGGCTGAAGTGCTCCTGGACGCCATTAATCAGATTACCGGCGCAACCAATTCATTTGCCGCGATGCCTGCTGGCTCACGAGCGAACGAAGTTTGGTCGCACCGCATACCGTCGCTGTTCCTCGATACGTTCAGTCGACCCGATCTGAACCAAGACCCGCCGTGCGAGCGAGTTACGGATACGACCGTCGTTCAAGCCTTGCATTTGATGAATTCTCCCCAGTTGCATAAAAAGGTCACGAGCGATGAGGGTTTCGCCGCACAGCTTTGCGCAACGGAAAAGTCGCCAACGGAGATCGTCGACGAGCTGTATCTTCGGGTATACTCTCGGTATCCGACGGACGCGGAACGGCAGGTCGGTACCGACTGGTTCGGCAAAGCCGAATCGCGACAAGTAGCGGTAGAGGATTTGTTGTGGACTTTGTTGAACTCTGCCGAATTCGTATTCAAGGATTGAATAGTTGGTCAGTGCCATTTTGTGTCATCCTGAGGGAGCGACAGCGAGTGAAGGATCTACCAGTGGCGTTTGAGTTGCTGGTAGATCCTTCACCTCGTGGTACTCGGTTCAGGATGACACTTGGTTTTGAACGCATGAGATGTTACGCCACGGCAACCTGTCTCAACGGAGAATGTGGATTCCATGAGCATTCAGCGAAACTGCGAAGGGCTTGGGCGACGTGACTGTCTGCGACTCGGTCTCGCCGGTGTATTGGGCACTGGGCTTGTCGACCTGCTACGTCTCCGCGCTCAAGCAAGTCCGACCAACATCGCACACAGCAAATCGACGAGCTGCATCCTGATTTGGATGGACGGCGGCCCAACACATTACGAGACGTTTGATCCCAAGCCCGAAGCGCCCGTCGAAATCCGTGGCCAGTACCGTGCGATAAAAACCAAAGTGCCCGGCATGCTGTTCTCGCAGCACATGACCAAGCTGGCTGCCATGGCGGACAAGCTGGCGGTTGTTCGCTCGATTCATCACAACCAGGGAAACCACGGCGCCGGAAACCATTACATGATGACCGGAGCGCCACCGCGCATACCCGTCGGCTGCGGTGCCTTTGTCAGTTTCCATCCCAGCCTTGGTTCCGTGGCCGCTTACGAACGCGGGGCGCCGCACGGACTGCCGGCTTATTTCACGATGCCGCGGATGTCACGGTCCGGTGGTCCCAATTTCCTCGGCGCAAAGTATGCACCTTTCGTCGTGCCGGATAATCCCAACAGTAACGGTTTCCGTGTGCGTGACGTGACCGTGCCGGGAAAACTACTGGCTGATCGCTTTGCGGGCCGAACCGAGCTGCGTCGACAGGTGGACCGATTACAACGTTTCGCCGATCAAGCCGCCGCGGATCCAGCGGTTCCTTTCGACCAATACTACGAGCAAGCGTATTCACTGGTCACGTCCGACGAAGCCAAGCAGGCCTTTGACATTCACAGTGAATCCGCGGAGGTACGAGATCGCTATGGACGCAATTCGTTTGGCCAACGTGCGCTATTAGCACGCCGTTTGGTCGAATCGGGAGTACCTTTCGTGACGCTGTACGAAGGTGGCTGGGACCACCATACGAACTTGTTCAAAGCACTAGATTCCAAACTGCCTCCATTCGAAGCGACAATCGCCGCGTTGATTAGTGATCTGGCTGACCGCGGTTTGCTAGAATCGACGCTGGTCGTCGCCTTGGGCGAGTTCGGTCGAACTCCCAAGATCAACAAGGACAGCGGACGCGATCATTGGTCCAACGCCATGAGCGTGATGTTTGCCGGCTGTGGTATTCCTGGCGGTCAGGTCGTGGGCGCAACCGACCGCGCCGGTTATGCGGCGAACGAACGCGTATTATCGCCGGAAAATTTTGTCTCGACGATTTACAGCAAACTCGGCATCGACCCTGGTAAGATCTACCACACCGAGCAAGGCCGCCCGGTCCATTTGGTTAGTGACGCCACGCCGATTGCTGAATTGATGTAACGTGGCGTTTTAGGCATTAGTTGGACAACGCCATTTTGAGTCACAACATTGCCATAGCTTGTTAATCTGAAAGCATAAATGTCATCCTGAGGGAGCGACAGCGACCGAAGGATCTTCCAATCGCGCCAGAATTGCCAACAGAGGTTAAGTCCGCCCATGCGGTTCCGACGCTTCTGGCAGATCCTTCGGTCGCTGTCGCTCCCTCAGGATGACACAAGTGGCGCAGTCGAATCAGTCATTCTCCTCACAACCGCCCCAGAATTACACGGTTCGCTATGCGAAAAGTGCAGACCCTCACTTTCCTTCTCTTGCTCTGCGGCAATGCACCGGCTGAGCTGGCGAATCCACCTGAACTGAACGGCTTTTTTCCAGCCGGCGGCCAACGGGGCCAAACGATCGAAGTCCGCGCGGAGGGCAAGTTCCCCGTGTGGCCCGTCGAAGCTTGGACCGGCTCTCGAAAAATTCGCCTCGAAGCCGACAAAGAACAAACGGGCATTCTTAAACTCTCGATCGCGGCCGACGCGGTTCCCGGACTGCATTGGATTCGGCTGCACAACGACACGGGGGCTTCGCGATTACGTCCGTTTCTTGTAAGTACGACGCGTGAGGTATTGGAGACAGACACCGACAAGGCACAAGACCCAGCTTTCGAGACGGCGCTCGACCTTTCGGAAGCGATCATTATCAACGGTCGGTTGGCTAAGAACGACGAAGTGGATGAATACCGGTTTCATGTGTCAGCGGGTCAAACGTTGGTCGCAGCGCTGACGGCTCACCGATTCCTTGGCTCACCCATGGATGCCGTCATGCAGCTTGTCGACATTGATAATGAAGTTGTCCTGCTACAAAACGATGACGCGCCCGGGCGCGATCCGCGTATTGTGTATGAGGCCGACCACGACGGCCATTTTGCCATTCGATTATTCGCTTTCCCCGAAACTCCCACCGGCCGGATTGGCTTTGCCGGCGGTGACCGATTTGTCTATCGGCTCGCGTTGACGACCACGGGATTTGTCGACTACGCGTTTCCGCTGACGGTCTCAGAAAGACAGGCCGACGATGTTCTGGCCGCCGGTTGGAGCCTGCCCGAAACCGCCGTCGCACGCGTCCAACGCGACGGCTACGAAGCGACCCTAACACTTTTCCACCGCGGGCGGCCAGGTTGGTACGGCGTCAACGTCGGCGACCGTGATTGCCTCCAAGAACGAGCTGACTGCTCAATAGACTCACCTTTGGCGTGTGAATTACCGTTTGTTGTCTCCGGCCGAATTGATCGGGAGGATAACGGCGATGCGTATCGCTTCGTCGCCCGTGCCGAGGATCGGTTACGAATTACCGTCGAGTCGCGACGCCTTGGCTTTCCCCTCGATCCGGTCGTCGAGATATACGACGACGAGATAAAGCAACTCGCCAAAAAAGACGACAGCGTTGATCGAGATTGTTCCATTGAATTCAAAGTGCCGGCGGACGGCCATTATCGTGCGATTGTCCGCGACTTGCACAACCATGGAGGACCCAGGTATGTGTATCGGCTAACGGTCAAGCGGATCAAACCGTCATTTACGTTGGAGGTAGCCAACGAAGTCTATGTAACCAAAGCGAACGAGGAACTCACAATCCCCGTAAACATCGAAAGGCAGAACGGATTTGATCAAGAGATCCACGTGGCGGCATCAGGATTCCCAGCGGGTATATTCACATCGAATGCAACCTCGAAGGCGAAAGATTCAAGCGAAAAGGAAGTTAAACTTATAGTAAGGGCATCGGCGGCTGTTCGTGGCTCTTTTCAGATCATCGGGACAATGCGCTCCTCACATCGCCACGTACTTGCCGAGACTGCGACGACGGTTGCGGGCCATTCCACCCACGATTTTTGGTTTACCACAACCGAATCCAAGACGGGGCAGGACCACTGACCTGCCGGCCAACAAGATCAAGACCGGCTACTGGCAACTGCTGCTGACATCCGATACAATGCTCGCGATCTCAGCGATTCACTGCGCTTACATGACTCATTGTATCGAATCATAGGCGCAGCCAGCCGTGTGCATCTGGTCAATCTATTAGGTGGTTATACCCAGTTCTATTCAGTGCAATTCCGGTGTCTATGTTTGAACCGTCGTCGAAGCCGACCATTGGATTTGGAACAAAGGGTCGCCGTCAAGGACGATAGAATGGACTAACTTTCGCTGGTACCGAAGCCGGTGTCGTGGCGAGCAAGAAGCATAAGCGCTGGTTGGCGAGGTGAGGACCTAGCCATGAATACGCTGCAGACGTCGTCGGTCGGTGTAAACCGGATCGTCGGACAGTCAGCGTGGACGCGACGGATCGGCAGAGCGATCAAACGTGTTGCCGAACATGAATCCACCGTGCTCATCACGGGCCCCAGTGGAACAGGAAAAGAACTGATCGCCCGGGCGATCCACGCACACAGCCATCGTGCCCATGGACCGTTTGTACCGGTCGATTGCGCGATTGCCTCGGGAAGTTTGTGGGCGAGCCAATTGTTTGGCCACGTAAAGGGCGCTTTTACTGGTGCTAACTACGAATCACTGGGTTGTTTTCGTGCGGCCGACGACGGCACGATTTTCTTTGACGAGATTGGCGAGCTCGACCAACACCTGCAAGCTCAATTGCTGCGTGTACTTCAAGAACGCACCGTTGTTCCTGTCGGAACACATCTGGGCAGTCCGGTCAACGTACGCGTAATCGCGGCCACGAACCGTGATTTGGCTGGGCGCGCTCTTACCGGATCGTTTCGGTCGGACCTCTACTTTCGCCTGAAAGTGATCTCACTCGAGACCATTCCGCTCCGGCAACGAGTTGATGACATCGATGTCTTGGCACAATATTTTCTGGCGAAGTTCACCGTCAAAATGGGCACGCCGAAAAAGCAACTTTCGCAACGGGCGCTCGAAAAACTGAGAAAGTACGATTGGCCTGGGAACGTGCGCGAACTGCAAAACGTGTTGGAAAACGCTGTCGTCTTTGCCGAAGGAGAAGTTATCGACGAAGATCTACTTTTGATTGAAAACAGCAGCACTTCATCCATTTACGTCGCATCCGCGGCTGCACAGCCGCAAGCTGACAGCAGGCCTGGCCAATCTGGCGGAGACGAATCACGTGACAAAGATCCCTCTGAACAATGGGAGACTCTGGCTGAGCACGAGGCGGCATTTATTCAACGGACTATGGAGAGGACGCATCAAAACCAAAGCGAAGCAGCTCGCCTGCTAGGTATCAACCGTCAGCTCTTAGGCCGCAAATTGAAGAAATACGGCTTGCGATAGATGACGCGGCATTCTCGTAGCACAGGCCGTTCGCCTGTGATGATCACGGATCGACTTTAATGGCGCGCCGCAGTGTCGGCACGGTTGGCACAGCGTCGGCGTCTGTGAACATTCTTGCGCCGTTACGCGAGTTATCGACGGTGCAGACACAGTCTGGCCACGAATCAGTCGACACGACGCAGGCACGCCGCCCGTGCTACGGGCCAACCGACTGAGAATGTTACGAAACATCTCAGATTGGCATGTTTTGTAACACGTTGGCTCATTTCATAACGGTTGCTTTGTCAACCTCGACGCGCGCGTTTTTTCACAAAATCGCTGATGGCGCTTGTAGTTAAGCTAGATGAGCGATCGCATCCAATCGATTTCTCGATTGGCACGTCCGTTGCATTAAGGGACGGCCACGTGACCTTGAAAGTGATTGGAGTCGCCAGTGCTGAAAACTACGTATCGTCTTTTTTGCGAGGGAGCATTCCCTCGTGAATAACCGTCTCCATCTCTGCATTGTGGATCCCGCGCCGCAATCTTATCTCGCCTTTGCTGGCACAGCACGTGAGCAGAACGTGCAGGTCCAATTCGTCGAATCCGCACGGGCCGCTTTGCGTGTCAATCCGATCCATGAAATCGATACGTGGATGATTAGCGTGCAGCTTCCCGAAATCTCGGGATACGATTTGCACGACATGTTACGCGATCTGTTTCCCACGTCAATGTTTGTCTTGGTGGACGAACAGCACTGCGAGGCACGTGAGCGTGCTGCGCGAGAGTGCGGTGTGAAGCTGTATTTATGCAAGCCACCGCAGATTTGGTGGCTCGATCTTCTCGCCCATCCGCCTCCTAACGCACATGCGCCGTAATCCGGCTCGTACTACTTCCGACAACGACATGGCATTCGCGCCGCTGACCGTTTCGAGCATGGGGATAAAACATGAACACACAGTACTACGAACACGACGTAGCAGAAACTCCCACGGAACTTATGGAGCTTCGTCAAAAGCAACGCGCACTTCGTCAAAAGCGCAGATGGAACACGCGCGGCTGCGATAAACAACACATTGGGCGACGCGGCGGAATCCACCTCCGCGGGAGAAAACGAAACGTCGTTGGGATCTAATCGATGTCGATTCGGATCCTCGATTCTTATTGGATGCAATGAACTTTAATTGGAGACAACCTCATGAAGACCAGAACTTTTCAAACCGCTTTGGCCGTGGCGCTGACTGCTGCCTTATCCACATCGGCGTTTGGTCAGAGCATCATTTCCGGCGCGAATCTCGACCTGACGCCGACCGAATTGACGGTTCCGATCACAATCGGCCCGCCGGGAGATCATTGGGAGGTCGAGCTTGCCCTCACGCACGATCCTTTGGGGCCTCCTATGCTGAAGAGTTTTATCCCGCCGACGGATAACATCTTTCCCGGTACTGGCTGGCCTGTCTGGGAATTCTATGACCTGGATAACGACAGCCAACCGGTGTCGGACTGGCATGAAGAGATACTAGAGGACTCGCCGGGTTGGATTTGGCAACTGCTTCCAGGTGAATCACTCATCACCAAAAATGGAGATCCACATCCGTTTCTGGGCGGGATCGACCCAAATGACGCAACAAGACTCTGGGTCGAGTTCGAACCGATTTCTCCGCCTGATGTGCTGGATGTCCACAAAGAGCTGTTCTACAAGGGCGCCGATCTCAACGGCGACGGTACCGACGACTTTTGGCCGCCCAGCCGGCCAGTTTTGGTCTTGGAGTACCCAACGCCGGAGCCAGGTTCAATGGCGATCACCCTTGTTGGGCTAATTGGTTTGACATCGATCAGGCGCAAATTTGCCTAACAGTCGCGCCCACGTAAATGAGCTTCAATTCCTGTTTTTCTGATTTCACGAAGGAAACGATCCATGAAATCTCCACGTTTACACGCGACACGATTCGCAGCTATTGCGCTTCTTTGCACAATCGCGTGCGGAAGTACCGCTCGAGCCGAGACTGTCCTGGAGGGCTTCGACCTGTTCGAGACGAACACCGAAGAGGGGCTCACAAAATTCGGCGGATTTCCGTTTGAGGGCGTGCCACTGAAGTCATTTGACTTCGGCGGGACCATTGGCGTTAAGAACGTCGTGAATACGGACACGATCGTCCGGCGACTAGATCCGGCAACCGGGCCGGAACCGGCCACTATCCCCATCGAGTTGGTGGCGCTGCAGCTAAGGAGTGTTGACCCCGTCGATTTGGGTGCGGGAACGGACTTCTACTACGTGACGCTCACCGACAACGCGAGCCTGGGCCAGAT
>CBDUAB010000048.1:0-9595 GCA_965365045.1 uncultured Planctomycetales bacterium | reverse complement strand
GAGTCAGCCGAACAAAACAAGCCAATACCCCGCTTTGGCTTGATTAACGCTGCGCCGATCTCTCCACGGCTTCGGCGGTTATTTACGCAAGCTTTGGCGTAAGCCTCGACAAAGCCTGGATTCCGAGTTCACCTCGCCGCGACACAACTGGGAAATGTCTTGGCTACGCTCGGTCACTTTAGCTCACCAACATCCACGGTCACGTGGATAGAATGTCTTGTCTCTTCAGGTTCGTTCAAACTTGGCAAGTTCCAATCGAGATCGATTTCCGCGAGCTGTCTCCTGACTTCGCGCAAGTCCCAAACTTCGACTCGTTGCGAATGGCGCACATCATGAACGTCGATGACGATTTTGACTCCGTCAGGGGTCACGCCGCGACAGTAGACCCGTTCGGTATCCGAGCTTGACGTCAACCGACCAAACGGTCGCCACGTAGCTGTATCGAAAAGCATCAGCGTCGCATCATACGTCCGCTTCGCAAAAACACCGATTCTGCCGTTCGCTACAAAGAGGGGAGATTCGAACTGCAGATCATATTCGTACGGGATTTGGGACTCCTTCCAAGTCTCTAATTCGGTGCGAACTCCGACTCCGTATAAGAGGTACTTGCTGTCGGGTGAAAATGTGACGTGAGTTTTCCCCACCGGTATTTGTCGAACCAGGCAACCCGTCTGGAGATCAAAAACGGCGACATCCTTGCCGTGCCAGGTCCCCGTTGCCAGCCATCGACCATTGGGGCTGACAGCAACAAACATGCACATTGGTGGTGCGTCCATGACCAACGGAGGGCGATCGTCTCGCGGATAGATCGCGATGACCTTTTGTGAACGGCTAGCGTCGGTGGCGAGTACGCGGCCCTCTGCGTCCATCGCCAACTTATGCGGCTGCAAGTTTTCGGGAAGCTTGATGAGTTCGGGCGGACCAAGCTGCCATGCGTTCGATCCGGCATCCACTTGCTGATACGGCCACCGGAATAAGCGACGTTCCGCCGAATGGCCATGGCTTGCAACCGTATACAGATTGCGACCATCCGGGCTGAATTGCGCCGACCAGAAATGCCATCCTTGCGTCGTCGCTAGTTTTCGCCGCTCTTCGAGATCCCAAACCTCCAAGTTCGTTCCCGGTTTCACCAGGATTCGGTTGTCGGGATGGCACGTAAACATATAGGGGGAGGTTCCACTCAACAGCACCTTGCATTCGTCGCCCGAGATGATCCGCGCGAGTTTCAATCGGCCGTACCTGCTGTACGCCAACATATCCCCCTTAAACCCGATCAAATGGCCGTCGAAACTCAAAACATGACGACTGGTACGGGCGTCCCAGATTGTCGTCAGATTGCTGGTCCCCATCACCAGAAAGCGTCCAGTTGGATCAAAATCGAGATCCGTCTGTTTGCCAGCGATCGTGCCTATCCGCTGTTTCAGTCGCACGTCAAAAACATGCACGTCGCTATCGTCGGAAATCGCTAGAAAATCTTGTGGTGCCATCGCGACGGAATTCGCCTCCCTTGTCAGCGGAATATCGACGGGAGCACCAACATCATCTAATTGGAAAATCTGAGCGATTCCGCCCTTGTTCTTCAGGGACCTATCGGGGGCACGACAAACCACCATCCGCTCGCCCGTGGAATCAAAAGCCAGACAACTCACCGGTCCAGCAGGCGGAAGTTCGCACAGTAACTGCAGACTTGGGAGCTCAAGAACTCGAACGAATCCGTCCGTCGTCGCCACGGCAAGTCGATTCCGAGTTCTTCCGAATGCATGACACTTACTCTTGCGGATGAGATCGTACCGGCAGACTGGCTCACCAGTCGCAATGTCCCATACCCCTAACGAACGGCCAGTGACAGCCGCCAAGAATCTACCGTCGTAGCTGAGTCGAATATTCTCGAGACCGCTATCGACCTTGATCGCATTCACTTCATGATGGTCCTCGATGCGACAAATCCTGACTGGTTCGCCAGAGCGGCCGCGGATCGCATAGTGCTTTCGCGCGCCGTCAATGTCAGCGTGAAATGTGGTTGCAGCGTCCACTTTCCATTCCTTTGTCGTGACAATGTCCGCATGCGCCATGCACGCAATTGCCGCATTGCGCAGTCTGTAAATCACTTCATCTCCCATCTCAAGTTGAACGGCGAGGGGAACCGACTCGGCAATCGCTTTGAGGCCGTCGAGTCGTTGGCCGGGACGCCTGCTACCTGCCAGGCCTTCGGCGCGATAGATGTTGGCTTCCACCAATCGGCGCTTGGCATCGTCGCTTTCTTCCTTTCGGGCGGCAGCCAATTGGCTCAATCGGGCTGAGACCGCGACCGATCCCACAATTCCGCTGACTAACAAAATGGCAACCGATGTAATTAGCACGGAAAGTGCGCGGTTACGCCTTGACCATCGTGACAGACGCTCCAGCGCTGAAACTTGGCGTGCCAACACCGGTTCATTCCGCGCGACACGTCGCAGATCCTCAGCCAATTCGTTCGCCGAAGCATACCGATCACTACGCTCGATTTGGATCGCTTTGTGAACAACGATTTCCAAGTCTTTGGGAACATCCGACGCCCGTCGCGATAACCGTACCGGGCCCTCCTGTGAAATCTGCTGGACAAGCGCTCCGCGATCGCTGCCGTCGAACGCCTTCTGACGACCGATCAGCTCGTACAGTGTTAGGCCCAAGCTGTAGATATCCGATCGCGCGTCGAATTGACCTCGAAATGACTCGGGAGCAAGGTAGCGGAGTGTCCCCAACACGTCACCGGTGGAAGTTAGGTCGTCCTCACCTTCGATCTTTGCCAATCCAAAGTCCGTGACCCAAATATCGCCAAACACGTCAAACAGGAGATTGCTCGGTTTTATGTCCCGATGAAGCACACCCCGGCTGTGGGCCAACGCGAGCGCATCCGCGACCTGGGACCCCAAATGGGCAATGCGCTGATAATAGTTCAAATCGGTTTGAGGCCTCACGGTCGAGCCACCGTTTTGCGCGGCGGTTTCGACGAGCGCGGCGGTCAGATTGCTGCCATCAGGTCCACACGCTTCCGTTTTGTCTATTTCGCCGGAACCGCTTTCGCCAGGTCTGGAGAGGTCCATCGCACGGTAGTTGCCCGTCGTTAGCGCAGTGGCCAGACTGTTAGCTGAATATCGTTCCGCGACGCCGAGGCTCGCTTTCCCTTGGAGGGCATCCAAAACCTCATCCATGCCTCGACCGTGGATGTACTGCATGACATAAAAATGAACACTTTCGTCCGAACCGAATCCAAACACCGGCACGATGTTCGTATGCTGAAGGCCAGCCGCGATCTTTGCTTCACGCCGGAAACGCTCGAGTGACTTTGGTGAACGGACGAGTTGGTCCGCAAGTATCTTCAACGCCACGCGTCGGCCCAATGAAGTTTGTTGCGCCTCGTAGACGGTGCCCATTCCGCCACGGCCAATCTCGCGCAATACTTGAAAATCGCCCAACTGGACACCGACAAACGAGCTCACCGAATGCCGACTCACGGCGGCGCGATCAACCACGTCATCTCGGACATGTTCCATGATTTCCAGCGCGGGAAACAGTTCACGGATCTCGCCCGCGAAATCCGGGTGCCGCTGTTCGTATTCATCAATCGTGGGGTTTTCACCATCGCGGCGGCGGCGCATGAATTCCTCGGCAAGTGCTTCCACCGGGTTACGAATTCGTTCGTCAGAGGTCATACCACCGTCCCATCAGATGTCCGTCGCATCCAAACGTAACCGACTCAGGGCATCTTTCAAGCGACGCAATGCGCGAATGTAGCGATTGCTGGCAGCGTTTTCTGATATCCCCAAAACTTGAGCCGTATCGGCGTTGGTAAGATCCTCGAAGTGACGCAAGACAAGCACCTCGCGGTCAATCTCGTCCATGCCGTTCAGCAGATTCTGAACACGCAACCGCGTTTCGGCCCGCATGGCTTCGTTGCTGGCCGTCGTCAGATTTCCCACCAATTGAGACGCCAGCGACGCTGAAGAAGCAAGTGGCATGGGACCGGACTGCAAGGAAATCTCCCGCCGCACGCTGCGCTTTTGTGCGCCCAGATGAAAGCGATGCAGATCGGACAATCGGTGCCCAACCTTTAGCCGCAGCCAAAGGAAGAACGAAAAGTCACTCGTCTCAAATTCATGAATCCTATTTTGAACATCCACGAATACATCCTGCAGCACGTCCGACGGGTCGACGCGAGCGGCCAGCCTCTGGTCTAGGCGGATTTCGATCATACGCCGCAGACGATCGCGGTACCGATCGAAAAGCGTCGCGATCGCGTGCATGTCGCCGCGTTTGACATGTGCCACTAATTCTTCGCCGGTGAGCTCCTCCATAGTATTAACTCCGTAAACCGGCCGGTCATTCCCACCAATCTTACCAAGAAACTCAGATTTCAGAGCCTACGCATAAATTGTCCGCCCCTTTGATCGGAATGATGGAATTGATTAGCCGTTTTGGCGATAGCCACGGTTCCTGATGGGTGGCGAAACCGGGGCTATCGCCCAAACGGCTAATCTAGGCGTACCACCTTTCGTGCCAAAATAAACGGCATTGGGCTCGTGTGTCGGCTCAATTAATGCGTCCGCTCTTTATTGAATCCATGATAAGAAACCAAAAAAAGTTTCAGATATGCGGTGGGAAGAGGAACTATGTCGGCGGAGTAAGTAGTAGGAGTAGATGGAATGATTCACAAATCCATCGCTCACCGGCCCCGGGCGCTCGGTCTGCTCGCCCGTGGACCGTTTCATCATAACGCAGGCCGGACGAAAGGGTCAAAACAGTGTTAAAGCGATTTTGTACAGGTCACTTCGGTGCTTCCCGCATCAGGTGTTTTCGCAGCTCTTACACCGCGGAGGCTGGGAAATTGACGACGCAGTCGCATCACACCAACCTGCGGCGACGCCTCCCACGGCTCCGCTTCACTCGGTTTCTGGTCGCCGCGGCACTCGTCGCCACTGTTGCGTGTGGTGGGATCGTTCGAGCTGGGCAAGCCGGTGGTGGCGGATTGCTGGTTCGTACCGAACCAATTCAGGGAGTAGAAGTAGAGTATCTCGGTTTTACCGCAATGGGAGTCGGGAACATGTCGGGAGGGCAAATACAGTTCTCAATGAAGAGAGACGGCCGGATCGTCTTCATTTCCCACTTGAAGGTCAATTGCATGCTGTTCCTTGCGCCAAACACCGTCATCGTGGGAGGCACTGTCGTCAACGACACGTCACCTGAGTTTATAGGAACAACGGCCGTCTTTGTTGTTCGAGATAACGGAGAAGGAAAATACGCCCCGGCGGACGAGAGGTCGACCGGCATTTACAGCCTTGACCTTGGCTTCCATATCGATTGTGAGGAGGCGGCGCTCATTATCATGGAGGAGGGTCCCGCGTTTTTGGAAGAGATTCTTATGCCAATCAAAACAGGGAACTTCCGGATCGCTCCTTAATCCGGATCTATCCGTTGGGTCTATCGAACTGTCGCAACTGGCATCGATCCGAACTCCGAGAGCTTAACTGGCCGACTCTGCCGCGCTGAGAGGTCGGCCGCGAAGACAACGCGGTGCGTCTCAAAGGCAGTGTCGAAGTCCGTCAACGGCATTTCAGTTCCGTTCTTGATCGCATCGGCAAACTGCTGGAACTGCAGTTGGTAAGGGTGATCCTTGACATCGCCCGAGTCGATCAGATCCGTGGCGAGCGTGCTCCACCTGCCTTCGTCCAAACCTTGAAGCTTGCGCGAATAGAACTTATTGTCTAGCAGGCTGCCTTCGCTTCCAACGATGTGAATATGAAAGTAGTAAGGCTGGAGGCAGTCGATTACCGAAGTGCACTTTCCCACTTTGCCGCTTTTGAATCTAACGATTGACGTGGAGGTCGTATTGTACTCGTACGGCTCGAACATCGGATTCTTGGAGGTCGTCTGATAACTCGTCACTTCCTCGGCGACGTCATTCATGAACCATAGAAGTGCGTCCATCGCATGACAACCGGCGGTCAGCAGGCTGCTACCGCCCATGTCCTTCCTCGCGTTCCAGCCGAACTGCGGGTTTGACGGCCCGATGCCGTGAAAGTAGTCTACTTCCGCATAATGGATTTCGCCCAGCAAGCCTTGTTGGATCACCGAATGGATCAGCCGGAGGTGAGCGCTAAAGCGGGCCTCAAAGCAGACACAGCTCACAACCCCGGCGTCCGCGATCGCCTCCTTCAACTGCTGGGCGTCTTCCCATCGGATGCTGACAGGCTTTTCGATAAGAAGGTGCTTACCAGCCCTGGCGGCGGTGAGTGCTTGCTCCGCGTGTTGCGAATGGGGCGTGCAAATATCAATCGCGTCGATCTCCGGGTCGGATGCCATGGCGTCGTAATCGGTGTAGATCTTCAGCGGAATCCCGTATCTCGCTTCCACGTCCGCCGGAACATGGCTCCGACGAGAACAAATCGCCGTAACATTCGCCCCGGTCACACTCTTGAACGCCTGAACGTGCGCATCACCGGCACATCCCAGGCCCACGAGACCTACGCGGATATCGCCCATGTCACCTCCCGTACTGTTGTATAAGTTGCCCAATCGTTGGAATGTTGGCTTGAAAGCAACGATCTTTTCTCCAACTTCACAGTCTAGTCAAGACGAAGCGGACGAACATGTTGCAGCATGATTGTTTTTGTGTCTTTTGGCTGCATTCACAAAGCGGTGATAATATAGAACAGTGAGCGTTTCGCGATTCGACCTTGTAGTCGCTATCAAGAACGTATTAGTTTTGGCAAGAACGGCCCGGTGGCTTTCCGAAAGAAGATCACGATGCGATGGATGTGGCGATCGACGTTTGGCGGTATTTTGAAGTTAATCCTGGTGTCGTTCGCAAGCTGCTTCGGCGCTACTTGCATTATTGTCTGGGGTATCGCCGCGGTCTTTTTTTCAACCGTTGCCTTGGGAGACGTGTATCGCCTGTCGCCATCGGACGATTGGTTCAGCATCCTGAGCAACAACCGTCTGCAGCCTGGTGACGAGGTCATCCTAAGTGGAGGTGTCTATAGTACCAGTCGCAAGCTAAAAATGTGGCAGCAAGGCACGGCGGAGGAGCCGATCGTGATTCGATCGGCCGACGGCGAGCGAGCAGTCATTACACGTCCCGACGAACGGCAGAACGTCATCAACATCGAGGGCGGCCAGTATCTTGTTCTCCGAGGCTTGGAGATCACCGGAGGATCGGCCGGTATTCGCTTGGGCGGAGGAATCAGTGGGCAGCCAAATTCTGGAGACTCGAGCCGTTTCGTAACGATCGAAGACAGCGTCGTCCATGGCGTGGGTGATGTGGCTATTAGCGCCAATAATAGCGGCGAGAGATATGAGGGAATGATCTTTCGACGCAACGAAATCTACGATACGGGCGGTGTCGGGGAGGCATTCTATCTGGGCTGCAACAATAACGCCTGCCAATTCTTTGACGGTCTGATCGAAGGCAACTACATTCACGACCTGGACGGACCCAGAGTTTCCCAGGGTGACGGCATCGAAATCAAACATGGCAGCTACAACAACATAGTCCGTGACAACGTCATTCACGACACGAATTTCCCCGGCATCCTGGCTTACGGCACGGCGGGTAACGGCGGCCCAAATATTATTGAACGCAATGTGATTTGGAGCGGCGACAATCAGGGAATCCAAGTGGCGGCCGATGCAATTGTGCGGAATAACATCGTTTTCAGTAACCGTGCCGAGTCCTTCCGGAGTCAAAACCATCAGGGCGCCAAGCCGGGTAACCTAACGATCACTCACAACACCTTCGTGTCGGATCGAAGCAGCGCCGTGCGTATCGCCGATCCGGCGACTGCACCAATCGTGATAGCCAACAACGCGATTTACGCCAGGACGGAATTCGCGATCCGACTTGCTTCGACCAATCAAATCACGGTCTCCGGAAATGTGGGCGATGGCCGAACCAGTCCCGCGCTTTCCCCGCTCGCCTTCAACGGAAATGGTGATATCACGATTGATTTCGTCGATGTCGATTGGCGAAGCCCCGGGCGAGATGCCTTTCTCATCGCGGGCTCAGCGTTAATCAGAGCCGGCGATCCGGCGTTCGTTACCGATGTCGATTTCAACGGCACACCCCGTAACGGCAAGCTCGACGTGGGCGCTTACGTTTATGATCCCAGTGGAAATCCTGGCTGGCAAGTGACGTCCGGGTTCAAGGATCCGGTCGGCTTTCCGTCGGGCTCGCCGTGTGATTTCAACGGTGACGACGCGTGCGATCTTGGTGATCTTGATGAGTTAATGTACACGGGCCTTGGCGGCGATGATCCGACATACGATCTTGACGGCAGCGGCGGAACGATCGATTTAGCCGATCGCGACGCGTGGCTGACGCAAGCTGGCAGCGAGAATATTGGTGAACCCTACGTCCCTGGCGATGCCGATCTAAGCGGGATGGTCAATTCGTTCGACCTGAATACGCTTGGTGGGAATTGGGATCAAACGAATCTATCAAGCTGGGCAGATGCCGACTTCAATGGCGATGGCGCCGCAACTGCCTCCGATTTGAATGCCATTGGCGGCAACTGGCAGCATGGTGTGCTGGCCGCCGGCGCGGCAGTCCCCGAACCATCGACTTTCCATTTGCTCATGTTGGCAGTTGTTACGTTGATGGCCCGAAGCCGTGAAGAAAACTAATTGTGGGGAGTTTAATCAACACGTCACTCAATTGGTTTATTGTGGACAATGTTCGATAGTCAACCACGTCTGCTCATCCTGGGAGCGCATCCCGACGACGCGGAATACCACGCGGGTGGACTTGCCACCCGATACCGCGACTTGGAACGTACGGTCAAAATGGTTTCGGTGACCAATGGTGGGGCAGGGCATCACGAGCGGCGTTCCGCCGAGTTGGTTCCTTTGCGGCGAAAAGAGGCGGCGGCGGCGGGCGAGGTCATCGGCGCTACGTATGAAACTTGGGACTTTAATGACGGAGAATTGCAGCCGACATTGGAAGTGCGTCAAAGGATCATTCGCGAAATCCGCACGTTCATGCCTGATCTCGTGCTGACTCATCGTACGTGCGATTACCATCCCGATCATCGAGCTGTCGGACAAGCCGTTCAAGACGCGTCTTATCTGGTGACGGTACCCGGCGTGATGTCCGAGGTTCCCGCGTTACGTCAGGACGCGGTCGTTGCCTACCTGCCGGACTTATTCAGAAAGCCGTGTCCGCTGACCGTGGACGTGGCGATTGACGTGGCGGATCAAGTGGAGACGATCGTCAAGATGTTGGCTTGCCAGCGGTCGCAGGTCTATGAATGGCTGCCCTTTGAAGAAGGCATTCTGGATCAGGTGCCGGTCGACGAGGGTGAAAAGCTTACCTGGCTACGGTCATGGTATGCGAAACATACCTGTCCACGAGCAGATCGATTCCGCGAAGATCTGATTTCCATCTATGGCGAAGTCCGCGGACGCGAGATCGAGTTCGCCGAAGTTTTCGAAATCAGCGAATACGCTCGGCAAGTGGATGACACGATGCTCTCAAGGCTGTTCCCGGGCATGCCCTCCCGTAGTTGTTGAACGACTGTGGTTCGGGGAACTGGCAGTATTCGCAGGCGACATCTGATCGGTC
>CBDUAB010000047.1:0-9619 GCA_965365045.1 uncultured Planctomycetales bacterium | reverse complement strand
AACGGCCGCACCACAATGGGCATACCCGATTTAAGGGGACGCGTTCCCATGGGAACGGGGGCTGGTACGGGATTGACAAACCGCAATCTCGGAGAAGAGCCCGGAGCGGAAACTGTCATTTTGGACGTCACTGAATTGCCGTCGCATGACCACACGTTGCGGGGGACCAACTCGACTGCCACGCAAACGCAGCCTTCGGGAAATATCCTGGCAACGGCCAACACCTCGCAGTATCTCAATGCGGCCACGTCAGTCGTGATGGGCACTGATTCGATTGGATCGAGTGGCAGCAATGCGCCGCACGCCAACGTTCAGCCCTCCACCGTCCTCAATTTCATCATTGCGATTGCGGGACGTTCCCCGCGAGATGAAGTCAGAATCATACGCGGCGTGAGTGACTGATACGCATCACCGCGACCTGCGTGGAGCGGCGCAGACGGACGAGCCGGGCTAAATAATAAAATAGCCCGGCTTCTTTTTTGGGCGCACGGCGGCCGTTAGGCCAATGCCAGTTACTTTGAGGTCACGAAGCGTCTAAAGTCGTCTTTCGCACCGAGGGTGAGTCTTTTGGCTTCTCTTTGGAGTGCGATGGCCTGGCATCGCTTTGGACTTTCCTATATCGGCGACAACCGTGTTTCTGATCCCTAGCAAGTCCAAAGGAAAAGAAAGCGATGCCGGGCCATCGCACTCCAAAGAATTCATAGCCTCTCCGCGAAAAAACACGCGAGCGAAACACAACGGAACAAGTACTGTTGGCCTAACGGCGCCTAACGGCCACCGTGCGCCTTTCGTTACACTAATGATGAGTCAACTGTCTCGCACTCCACGAAGAGAAATCCTTTAACATGCCTGACCAAAAGACAAATGGCAGCACGCCAGCAGCCCAGCACGCCGTCGTCTTCGAGGCGCGAGACATCACCAAAAAATACCAAATGGGCGAAGTCGAAGTGTTTGCCTTGCGCGGCGTTGACATGGAACTCTTCGACAGTGAGTTCGTTGTGCTACTGGGGCCGTCGGGAAGCGGAAAGTCCACGCTGCTGAACATCTTGGGTGGCTTGGATGTTCCGTCCAGCGGCCGTGTGCGCTACCTCGATCACGAATTGACCGCCTATGATGACGCGGCACTTACTCACTATCGTCGCGAACATGTCGGTTTCGTCTTTCAGTTTTACAATTTGATTCCCAGCCTAACGGCGAGGGAGAATGTTGCCTTGATCACGGAGATCGCCCGCGAACCCATGCGGCCCGAGGAGGCATTGGCTTTGGTGGATCTCACCGATCGGCAGGACCATTTCCCCGCGCAATTGTCGGGCGGCGAGCAGCAACGTGTGGCAATTGCCCGCGCCGTTGCCAAGCGGCCGGACGTTCTGCTGTGTGACGAACCGACTGGAGCGCTCGACGTGAACACGGGCGTCGTCGTGCTCGAAGCACTGCAGCGTGTCAATACCGAGCTGGGAACAACGACTGCCGTCATCACGCACAATGCGGTCATAGCCGACATGGCCGACCGGGTCATCTCGTTGTTTGACGGACGTGTCGCCAAAGTGCACCAAAACTCAACGAAACTGGCAGCCAGCGATCTGAAGTGGTGACATGCATGCGCTCGCTGGATCGTAAACTCGTACGTGACTTGTGGTCCATCAAAGGGCAGGTGGTCGCGATCTGTATGGTCATCGCGGCGGGTGTGGCGACGTTTGTCATGTCGCTGAGCACGCTGGAATCTCTAAGTTGGTGCAAGGATACGTATTACGAAAGATATCGGTTTGCACATGTATTTACACATGTCAAACGAGCGCCCAATTCGCTCGCCAAACGTATCGCCAGCATTCCGGGAGTGGCGCGGGTACAGACGCGCATCACTGCTGATGTCACACTGGACGTCGAGGAAATGTTAGAACCAGCCGTGGGGCGGTTAATTTCCATTCCCGAAAGGCGCGCGCCGCAACTGAACGATTTGCATTTGCGACGCGGCCGTTACATTGCTGCCGGCCACACGAACGAAGTTCTCGTCAGCGAATCGTTTGCGGTCGAACACGGCCTGGATCCTGGCGATCAGATGGTGGCGATCATCAACGGTCGTCGCCAGCGACTGAAAATCGTTGGCATAGCGCTGTCACCCGAATACATCATTCAGATTCCTCCTGGGAATCTGATGCCCGACAACCGACGCTTCGGCGTCTTCTGGATGGGCTACGACGGATTGGCCGCGGCTTTTGACTTGGACGGGGCATTCAATGATGTAGCATTGACGCTAATGCACGGAGCTTCCGAACCAGAGGTCATTCGCCAGCTCGATCGGTTGACGGAGAAATACGGTTCGGTGGGTGCCTATGGCCGGGCCGATCAAGTGTCGCACACTTACATTTCGGATGAGATTCGTCAATTACGTAGCATGGGTCTCATTGCACCGGTGATTTTCCTTTCGGTCGCCGCCTTTCTCCTCAACATCGTGCTCTCGCGACTGATAAACACACAACGCGAGCAGATCGCCGCGCTGAAGGCATTCGGCTATACGAAACGTGAGATCCGGCGACATTACCTCAAGATGATACTAGTGATACCCACGATGGGCGTTCTCCTTGGGACCGGGGTTGGCGCTTGGATGGGGCGCGGGTTGACTCACCTTTATTCGCAGTTCTATCGATTCCCGGTCGCTGGATTTAAGTTAGAGTATGGCGTTGTGGTGTTCGCCTTCGTAATTAGTCTCGGGGCTGCGCTCATCGGCACGCTGGCCGCCGTACAGAGAGCGGTGAAGTTGCCACCGGCGGAGGCGATGCGCCCGGAACCCCCGGCGACGTTTCGACGCACACTGGTGGAACGGCTCGGCCTAGGCCGCATCTTGCCGCAAGCTGCGCGAATGATTCTGCGACAGATGGAGCGGCATCCGCTGAAGTCGGCGATCTCCTGTCTGGGGATAGCAACCGGCGTGGCTGTGCTAATCTTGGGAAGCTTCATGCTGGATTCGATCAGCTATATCATGGACTTTCAGTTTCGGCTGGCCCAGCGTCAAGATCTAATGATCACCTTTGTGGAGCCGACTTCTCCGAATACCTTGCACGACGTGAAGCACTTGCCGGGAGTTCTACAGTGTGAACCGTTTCGCTCCGTACCTACGCGGCTGCATGTGGGACATCGGTCGAGACGCGTCGGGATTATGGGATTGCCCTCGAAGAACCGATTATTTCGTCTGATAGATCAACAGGAACGTGTTGTGCCGATGCCGGACGAAGGGTTGCTGCTATCTTCGAAACTTGCGGAGTTGCTTGATGCCCGTGTCGGGGATATGATCACTGTCGAGATCCTAGAAGGCGAACGCGCCGAGCGCAGAATTCCCGTTGCGGCGTTGATAACGGAATTCAGCGGCACGAATGCGTACATGAATCTGCGGGCGCTGACGCGCATGTTGCATGAGGGACCGAATCTCAGCGGAGCATTCTTGACCTTCGATTCTCGCTATGAAGAGAGGCTCTTTCAAGCACTGAAAGAAACGCCCAAGATTGCTGGCGTCAGCATCAAATCCGCGGCGCTGCGGAGCTTTGAAGATACTGTCGCTGAAAATCTACTACGGATGCGGACGTTTAACATCATTTTCGCATCCATCATCGCTTGCGGCGTGGTCTACAATAGTGCCAGAATCTCGCTGTCGGAACGTAGTCGCGAATTGGCTACACTGCGCGTCATCGGATTTACGAGAGAGGAGATCTCGGCCATCTTGTTAGGGGAACTTGCCATTCTGACGTTGTTTGCGATTCCGTTGGGGATGGTCATGGGCTATGGTTTCGCGGCGTTTGCCGCGTTAGGGCTCGATACGGAGCTGTATCGGATCCCATTGGTTGTGGAAAGTTCCACCTTCGGATTTGCCGGTGTCGTGATCGTCGTTGCATCAGTGGTGTCGGGTCTGATGGTGCGCCGCAAGCTGGATCATTTGGATTTGGTGCAAGTTCTGAAAAGCAAGGAATAGCAGCGCAGGGTCATTTGATGAAACGATTCCCACTGATGCTGTTGGCTGTGCTGGTGCTCGGCGCACTGTTGTATGTGGCGTTTCGCCCGCAACCTGTCGACGTCGATTTGGCAGCCGTGACACGTGGAGAACTGCGGGTGACCGTAGACGAAGATGGCAAAACGCGCATTCGAGAACGCTATATCGTGTCGTCACCGTTAGCGGGCCGTCTGCTGCGGATTGAAATGAAGCCAGGTGACATGGTCCTGCGTGGCGACTCACTGTTGGCGACGATGCAGCCACGCGACCCGGAATTGTTGGACGCGCGCGAACTTGCATCTTCCGAGGCCCGGGTGAAAGCACAGGAAGCGGCGCTGCAGCGCGCGCAACCGGTATTGGAAAGTGCACGCGTGGCACTCGAATTCGCTGAGTCTGAATTGGGCCGCGCCCGTGAGATAGCTCGCAAAAAGGGTATCTCGGATCAAGAACTCGACCGCGCGGAATCGAATTATCGTTTGCGCAGTGAAGAATTCCGGGCCGCCAAGTTCTCCGAGCGCATCACCGAATTCGAGTTGGAATTGGCCCGCGCGGCGTTGCTGAGGACCAATCCGGAGAATGAAGGAAAAGAAAACAACCATCAATTCGAGATACACTCGCCCATCAACGGTCGGGTGCTACGCGTTTTGCAAGAAAGCGCGACAGTCGTGACCGCCGGAGCTCAATTATTGGAACTCGGCGATCCCTCGGATTTGGAAATCGAAGTCGACGTACTTTCCAGCGATGCCGTGAAGATTCAGCCGGGCGCGAGAGTTTTGCTGGAACAATGGGGTGGCGATCAGCCGCTTGAAGGAGTCGTGCGCTTGGTGGAGCCATCGGCGTTTACAAAGGTTTCCGCCTTGGGGGTCGAAGAGCAACGGGTCAACATTATCGTCGACTTTGTCGATCCACCGGACATGCGCGAAACGCTCGGTGACGGCTTTCGCGTCGAGGCCCGCATCGTGATTTGGGAAGCTGCCGATGTATTGAAGATACCCATGAGTGCTCTGTTTCGTATCGATGAACAGTGGGCGGTTTTTGTCGTGAAAGGGGATCGGGCACGCATCAGACGCGTTGTGATCGGCCAGCAAAACGGATTGGAGGCACAAGTATTGACAGGCTTGGAGTTCAGCGAGCAGGCAGTCTTGCACCCCAGTGACAAGCTGGGTGATGGCTCCAAGGTTGCCGCGCGTTCTGACTCATGATTCCGATAAGCAGCAAAGTTGTGTGGCATACCCATGACCAAGGCTCTGAGCATGCCACCCAGCCGCTGCGTTCCAGCAACCAATCATGTTCAATTGACGGCTTCGTATGCGGCAGAATGTCATCCTGAGAGAGCGACAGCGACCGAAGGATCTTCCAGCGAGGTTGTAATGCGGCAAACGATGAAATCTGAGCGTGCCCATTTTTCGATCCGCTTCCAACCTTTGTCACGTTCCTAACTAATTCCGCGATTTCTGGTAGATCCTTCAGTCGCTGTCGCTCTCTCAGGATGACAAACAACGCCGGCATTCGAAACGTCAGTCGAAGGTCGGCGAGACACCGACACCTGATCAATGATCGTTGGGATTAACGTCGGTTGTGATTCTGACCGCCGATTGCACTATAATCGGCACTATAATCGTTTCGTTGGCTTTTACGGCCCTTGGCGCCACCTTTTGAGATAAACATGTCCTTATTCTGCCGTGTCGTTCTATCCTTAAGCTTGTGTGGTGCCTTTGGAATGTCACGTTGCGATGGCGACGATACCACCGACGAGCATCCGATCAGCACAGAAAAAGCGAGCACCTTCTGGGCTTTTCAATCTATCGGTGCCAGCGCGCGAAACGTACCGTCCGTTCGAAATCAAGCGTGGCCGCAAAACGAACTCGACTTTTTTGTCCTTGCTGAGCTGGAAGTGCAAGGCTTGCATCCGGTCCGGCAAGCCGATAAACGGATCCTAGTTCGCCGTGCCACATTGGATCTAACCGGTCTGCCACCGATACCGGCTGAGGTGGAGGCCTTTGTAAAGGACGACGCACCCGCCGCTTATGCCCGCTTGATCGATCGACTGCTCGCGTCGGACCATTACGGTGAACGCTGGGGGCGATTCTGGTTGGATGTGGCACGATACGCCGACTCCAACGGACTCGATGAAAACATCGCCCACGGCAACTCGTGGCGGTATCGAGATTACGTCATCCAGTCACTAAACGAAGACAAACCGTACGATCAGTTCGTTTTAGAACAGTTGGCCGGTGATTTGCTTTCTGACAACGAATCGGCGCGCGTACGTCACCAGCGCGCTGTAGCCACGGGTTTCTTGTCGTTGGGGCCAAAGGTGTTGGCTGAAGTTGATGAAACCAAGATGGAAATGGATATCGTCGACGAGCAAGTGGATACCTTCGGTCGGGCATTCATGGGGCTGACGCTGGGTTGTGCTCGCTGTCACGACCATAAGTTCGATCCTATCCGCACGGAGGATTATTACGCCCTGGCTGGAATCTTCAAAAGCACCAAGACGATGGAGCACTTTACGAAGATCGCGCGCTGGCACGAAGTGTCGATCGCGACGGAGGCGCAAGCAAACCAGCGACGATTATCCGAAAAGCAGATCGTGGCCCAGAAACAACAGATCGATATGTTGATTCAGCAAGCCAATGCCGAGCTGCGCAGCCGTTTGGGTTCGACAAGCCCGTTGCCTGCCGACCGCCGCAAGCATTATGACGATGCAACTCGTGACACTCTGCAGGATCTACGTCGCGAGTTGGAAGAACTCGAAGAATCACTTCCCCAGTTAGCTACGGCGATGGGTGTCGTTGATTACGCGCAACCAACCGACTTACGCGTCCACATTCGGGGAAACCATTTGCGGCAAGGCGACGAAATCGCGCGCGCAGTTCCCGCCGTACTTGTTCCGCCGGGAGCAACTTCGTACATGATTCCGGCCGAGGGCAGCGGCCGGCTGCAACTTGCGCAATGGCTCGTTAGTGGCGAACATCCACTTACCGCACGAGTCATGGTCAACCGCATTTGGCGGTGGCATTTCGGACGAGGCCTGGTGGAATCGACGGACAATTTCGGACACCTGGGAGACCGGCCGATCAATCAACCGCTCCTTGATTGGCTCGCCATCCGATTTGTCGAGGAGCGCTGGTCCGTCAAAGCCATCCATCGGTTGATTATGCTGTCTAGCACATATCGGCTGTGTAGTGAGTATGATTCCGCGAATGCCACCATCGATCCAGACAATCGTTTTCTTTGGCGAGCAAACGTGAGGCGGCTTGAAGCCGAGGCGATTCGAGACTCAATTCTCGTAGTCGCCGGCCTGTTGGACAAAACCATGGGAGGCTCACAACTGCATGTCAAGAATCGCGAGTTTCTGTTTGATCACACATCCAAGGACGAGACGAAATACGACAGCCCGCGTCGCTCGGTCTATCTACCGGTCATCCGAAACCATCTGTATGACGCTTTTCAATTGTTCGACTACGCCGACGCCAGCGTTATGAATAGTAATCGTCCCACGACGACGGTCGCACCTCAGGCGTTGTTCATGATGAACAGCGAATTTGTCAATACCGCCGCGGCAGCAATGGCCGACCGTGTACTGGGTAGCGATTGTGGCAGCGACGATCAACGTTTGACGTTGGCTTATGCCGTGGCCTTTGGTCGTCCACCCACGGATGCAGAAACAAAACGCGACCGCGGATACTTGAATAGATTTTCTCGTCAGGCCACGAAATTGCCGGACAGCGCGGTCTCGCAAACGGGCATGGCGTGGAGACTTTTGTGCCAAGCAATGCTGTTATCCAATGAGTTCGTTTATGTGCGATGATTCTGGGCATTACCGATTGACTTCGCGGCGCTCGATGTTGAAACAAACGGCGATCGGCTTCGGCAATCTCGCGCTGACGACGATGCTTGCCGATGCGGCAGTGGACGCGAGTGCGGTGCCGCAATTATTCCACAATTCGATGGCCCCGAAACAGCCGCACTTTCGGCCGCGCGCAAAGCGAGTGATTTTTTTGTTCATGAAAGGCGGACCGTCTCACGTTGATACTTTTGACTATAAACCCTCGTTGCAGCGTGACGATGGCCGGGAGCTCCCGTTTGCCAAACCACGCGTACAGTTCGCCAAGACCGGAAAACTCCTTGGATCGCCCTGGAAATTCAAACGATACGGTGATTGCGGCATCAGCATTAGCGAATTGTTTCCTCACGTGGCTCGTTGCGCGGATGATATTTGCTTTCTGCATTCGGTGCACGGCACGAATCCGGCACACGGTGGTGCGTCGCTCAAACTTCACACGGGCAGTGATAACTTTGTGCGCCCGAGTATGGGTTCTTGGATCTCGTACGGCCTAGGCACTCGAAACGAGAACTTGCCGGGATTCATCACGATCTGCCCGACGTTGGCTCATGGAGGTGTCAAGAACTGGAGCGCCGCGTTTCTGCCTGCTCATTACCAAGGCACCCCACTGGGCAACGCCAGTCTGCCTTCGTCACAGGCCAAAGTGAAATACGTACACAACGCGACAGTTTCACCTGCGCTGCAGCGAGTCCAGCTCGAACTTTTGCAGCAGATGAATCGCGACTACAACACGGAGATTGGTCCCGAAGGCAGTCTGGAAGCCCGCATTAGCTCGTTCGAGTTGGCATTTCGCATGCAGACCGAGATGCCCCAGATCGAAGACCTCTCGGCCGAAACGACCGCCATGCAAAGACTGTACGGTCTCGACGACAAAGTGACCGAGGATTTCGGCCGGCAATGTTTGCTTGCTCGTCGCTTCGCGGAACGCGGCGTTCGTTTCATTCAAGTCACGCACAGTGATTCCAACGTGCAATGGGACCAACATGGTGATTTGAAGAAGGGGCACGGAAAGAACGCGCTCGAAGTCGATCGCCCAATTGCCGGTTTGCTAACGGATTTGAAACAGCAGGGTCTACTCGACGACACGCTGGTGATGTGGGGTGGTGAGTTTGGCCGGACGCCAACGGCTCAGGGCAATGATGGACGCGACCACAATCCAGAGGGGTTCACGATGTGGATGGCCGGTGGCGGAGTCAAACGAGGTTTTCGCTACGGCGCCACGGACGAATACGGTTACTACGCCGTGGAAGACAAAATGCACGTGCACGATTTGCATGCAACGTTGCTTCACATATTGGGTTTGGATCACGAGCGACTGACATACCGCTATGCGGGGAGAGATTTTCGTCTCACCGACGTTGCCGGCGATGTGGCTCATGGGATTCTAGCGTAGAGGCCTTTGATACGAGGCTGTGACCTTGGTTCGTGTCGCCTTTCACGGTCGGAGACGATGTATGTCATCCTGAGGGAGCGACAGCGACCGAAGGATCTTCCAGCGAGGTTTTAGTGCGTGAAACGGTTGAGTCTGGCTACGGAATAGCATGCCTTTGACCACAAGCGGGTGATCGGTTGCGTCGGTCTTCAAAACGCTTTGGCTTTGTGTTACCGTTCCTCATGGTTCCGCGCGTTCCGGCAGATCCTTCGGTCGCTGTCGCTCTTTCAGGATGACATACTATTGGTATGCGAGACCGTCAGTCAAACATGGTCAAGTGAGGAGACCCGATGAAACAATCGCGGCGTGACATTCTACGCTCTGGTTTAGTGGGCGCGTCAGGACTTTTCGTCAATAG
>CBDUAB010000046.1:0-9658 GCA_965365045.1 uncultured Planctomycetales bacterium | reverse complement strand
CGAACGTCCCAACATTCTGCTCATCGTGGTAGACGATATGGGCTACTCCGATATCGGTCCGTTCGGTGCAGAGATCCGGACACCGAACCTCGACGCCTTGGCTAAGTCTGGCATGATCTTTACGGACTTCCACACGTCGGCATCATGCTCGCCCACCCGTTCGATGCTACTCAGCGGCACGGACAACCATATCGCTGGTCTGGGCTCGATGGGTGAGCTGATCAAGCCCAATCAGAAGGGCAAGCCGGGATATGAGGGGTATTTGAATCATCGAGTTGTGAGCATCGCCACGCTGCTAAGAGACGCTGGCTACTTCACATGTATGTCCGGGAAATGGCATCTCGGACATGAACCCCAGCACGATCCTTCGCGTCGCGGCTTCCAAAAGGTATTCACAATGCTCCAGGGAGGCACGAGCCATTTTGATGACGAGTGGATGATGTACCCCAACTACACGCCGGTCTATCGCGAGAACGGGACTCGCGTCCATGTGCCCAAAGGGTTCTACTCATCTGAGTTCTACACGACCAAACTGATCAGCTATCTCGACAGTCGACCCGCACACCGACCATTCTTTGGTTATCTTGCGTTCACTGCGCCTCATGACCCATTGCATGCCCCGGATGAATGGATCGACAAGTACAAAGGAAAGTACGACGCGGGATACGACGCACTTGCCGAGAGACGCCTGAAACGATTAAAGGAACTAGGCTTTGTCGCTCCAGGTGTGAATCCGTTCCCAAGACTCCAGTCGATTCCGTCCTGGGACAAACTGACGCGCGAGCAAAAGAAGGTCGAGGCCCGGAAGATGGAAGTCTATGCGGCCATGATCGCAAACGTTGACCATCACTTAGGACGGTTGTTTCGACACCTCAAGAAGACTGGCGAATGGGAGAACACTCTGGTCATATTCTTCTCCGACAACGGGGCCAACGGTCACGAAATGAACTCCTATCCACATACCGACAAAGAGTGGGTCGAACGAAACTCTGACAACCGTTTTGAGAACATGGGTCGTCAATATTCACGCATTGCAACCGGTCCAGCCTGGGCCCAAGCCAGCATGACGCCGTATAGAATGTTCAAGGGATTGGTCTCGGAAGGAGGAATCCGCTCTCCGTTGATCATGAGCGGGACCGGTGTGGCCCAGACGGGATCGCGGAGTGATGCTTTTGCCCACGTCATGGATGTTGCCGCTACGATTCTGGATGCATCAAAGACCCCACATCCGGGCACGTCATATAAGCGTCGCAAGATCGAACGGCTTCGTGGCCGTTCACTGTTACCCGTACTCAGCGGCAAAGCAAACGTTGTTCACCCAGAGGACACTGCCGTGAGTTGGGAGTTGTTTGGAGGACGTGCCGTGCGGAAAGGTGATTACAAATTGCTGTGGCTCGCCGAACCCTATGGCACGGGCGAATGGCAATTATACGATTTGGCCAAGGACCCTGGTGAATTGACCGATCTGTCGAGGCGTCACACGGAACTCCGTACCGAATTGATCGATGTCTGGAATCGCTACTCGCGAGAAACTGGGGTAATTCTGCCGTGAAATCATTTTTGAAGTGCATCAAATCGGTGAACCGGAGTTGGCTCGCCTTTCGGTTTTTCAACGCTGTTTCCTTCGATTACAGTTTTTTGGCGTGCCAACGTCAAATCCGTCCTCAATTCGGCCACACTCCGCTGAGCAGGCGGCTGATCGAGACAGCAACGACAAAACGTCGTTGATGTCGCATTCGCGGGAATCGCGAAAGTGTCGTTTGACATCGAGTAGCACGCAACGAAAAACGCCCTCCGACGCGTGCCAGAGGACGTTTTGACGGCGACTCTAGTTTGTGGGCATCACCTCAAGGATGGAGTCCTCAACGACGACGCAAAGGTCGAACGAACGGTAATACGCCGAGCAACAATAAGATCGCCGACGCAGGTTCAGGAACGGTCGTCAGCGTAATTCTGGCGACGTTGCCTCCGGTGAAATCGAATGCCGTTGTGTCGAGCCCGGCGGGTTCGAGGTTGGCAAACGCCGCGAATGGATCCGGACCCGTAACCATCGACACAACACCACCTTGATCAGTACCGACATTTGGGCCTCCGTCACCCGGGTTCGTAACACCAACGAGTCCGTTTCCAGCCGATGCATCAAAGTCTTCCAATTCCGTTCCGGCATCGTAGACCATGGCAATATCAAACGACATCGACGTTCCCAAGGGAGCATTCAAAAGACTCGAAACGTCAAACGCCGTGTCATTTCCGATAAACCAATCGTTGGACGGCAATAGCATCGAGGCAAATACGAACATCCCATTTCCATCGTCGACGCTGAATCGTTCTGACGCCATGGCACCCGGAGCGTAAATTGGTGGCGAACCTGGTCCCACGCCGGGCCCTAGCACAGCTCCGCCGTTGGGAGGAGAAAAGCCAGCCGGGCTACCGGTTTCCGCTAGATCTTCCAAAGCTGACGATGCAGCGCTCCCCGCATCAAAAATATCGAATGATCCATCCGAAAACGCAGCGATCAACGGCGCCAGCCCAACCGGGCCCACCGCTTCAACTTTGACTTCAATCGTGGTTTGAGCATAACTGGCGGTTGAAAACCCCAAGACAATGAGAAAAGACGAGAAACAATGTTTCATCGTGTGCCTCCGTAGTGTTTTGTGAAATAGATTACAAATTCGGCTTCGTCTTTCATGCAGCGTGACCACATGGAAAGCGCTGCCGAATCAACGATGAATTCCGCTCATGAGCTGCCCTAGTTGGCTTGAAAGTGTTACTCGCCCTCTGATCACGTTGGCCGCGTGGGATTAGTCGCGGAACGCATGGCTGGATTACACGCTTTTGCTGTTTTTTTGAAGAAAAGTGCGTCCGCGATGCTGCAGACACGCGACAACGGAGGGCGCGCCAACTACTTTGACGCACCACGAATCGCGTCCATGATTCGTTGGCGAGCTTCGGGCGATATCTTGAGGTTGGTGATGCTGATTGCGGCGGCGGTGGTGCGTCGGGAAGCCTCGCGGATCAGCTCGACGTGCTTCCGGAATCGCCGGCAGTATTTACAGCTGATGAAATGCATGCGAACCGCCGTGCGCTGCGGCCATGCCAATTGCTCGTCGAGCGCCTGTGAAATCAGTCGCTCGGACTCGTTGCAACGCAACGTCAAGATCAGATGTATTGCTTTCAAGAAATGCATCAACGGCAACTCAATCAACAACAAACCAATTGTTTTCTAAACACTCTCGCAACAAGAGACGGGCGCGATGAACGCGAACTGCCAAGTTCGACGGCTTTACGCTGAGAACTTCACAAATCTCATCGGTTGCCATGCCATCCATCTCACGCAAGACAAAGGCACGACTCAAATGGGCGGGTAGCTCTTCGCGGCAATGCTCGAATACCTGCCAAAACTCTCGCTCGACAAAGGCGGACTCTGGCGAAGCTCCCCAGTGTTTTCGAGCATAATGACGCCCTTGAACGGGTTCCGACTTTTCCGCGGCAACTTTCTCATTCGCCTGCTGCCGGCGACTTGCCGAGCGAAAATGGTCAATAACTTTGTGACGCAGAATCCCTATCAGCCATGTTCGCGGTGACGAGGCAACTTGGAATTGGTGGACGTTCTTGATGGCGGACAAAAATGTCTCTTGAACGAGATCTTCAGCAATCGTTCGATCGGAAACCCGCGTCATCGCATACGCGAATAGCGCATCGCCATGCTCGGCGAGCCAATTCAGGCCCAACCTGCGTATGTCGACAGATCCCTCATCAGATTCGGACAATGTCAAGCCACTCGACTTTTGTTGCTGCAGAACTGCTTATTAGTCGCACAAGAGCCCGACAAATTACAACGCCGCACCGAAATCCAAAGATATTTTCACTTGCTCGTGCGGTAGATGACGCTCCAGTCCCGTTTCATATCGACGACAGTCCAGTCGTGTTTGGTGGCCTCGTCCAAAGCCTGGTCCAAACGGCCAACGTGGGAATTGCGGTCGTAGGCCCACTCTCGATTTGCGTCCGTGTGGTGAACGAGCAAACAGAAACGCGCTCCGCGACCGGCCGACGTCCATTGAAGCATTTGCAAATCGCCGTCCGAGTTGCCGAAGGATGCAATGGGTCGGCGGCCAATAAACTTGTTGATCGCCAAAGGCTTGCCTTCCTTATCGTCGATGAAGTCAATCTCCGGTAAACGCACGATGACCGGACCACTGTCTCGTGACTCGTATTTTGTCTTGATGCTGCTCCCGATCACTTGCTCGGGTGGGATGCCGTAAGTCTCTTCGGCAAAGACACGTAGGAACTCAATGCCGCCTCCCGAAACGATGTATATCTTGAATTCGTGCTCGCGAAGATAACCTAGCAATTCGAGCATCGGCTGAAAGACGAGTTCTGTGTACGGTCGCTTGAATCTTGGATGCCGCGCTGTCTCGAGCCACTGCTTCACGGTCTTGGCAAACTGATCGGTCGTCATTCCGGCATGGCTCGCCATGACGAGTTTGGCGATTCCTTCCATGCCTGATTTGGCGAGTTTTTCGTTGTCTCCTTCTAGGGCAGCTTTAAACGGTTGCTGTGTTTTCCATTTCGGGTGTTTGGGGGCGAGTTGTTTGACGCGATCCATCGCGAAAAGAAGCTGAAAATAAACTGGCTTTTCCGACCAGAGGCAGCCGTCATTGTCGAACGTCGCAATGCGTTCGCCGGGTGGAACAAAGTCCGAATTGTTCCTGTCCGTTACACGTGCCACGAACCGCTGAATTGCATCTTTGGTTGGACCGTCGTTCCAAGCTGGAAGTGGTTCCGCTCCCAAGATTGGCGCGACAAAAGTGAGTACCGCAAGCATTCCAATGATCGATTTCATTTTTCACTCGTGAGGCAAGAATACGGGGCGCTGGCGAAAGCACCCCACTGACGCGACGGATGTCGACGGCATCGTCGATCGCTGTGGGACTCGACCCCAGGCACCTACGTTGCTGAAACTACTTTAGAAACTACGAAACGGGCATCTAGATCCGGCCACGTAAGAAAACAGAGGTAGCTATTTTAGCTTTCCGTTTTTGGTTGCACATGGGCCGGTGCGGTTCCTTAATGCGTTCTTAATGTTAAGAGTGAATGTCTGGGAAACGTTTGGCAATTCTATGTCTCTAGGCTCACGGGCCAGACTGAAGCCGCCGTCAAATGCGATTTTTTCACCCGTCGATGAGACGTTTTCGCACTACCAACCATCTGGAGGTGCGATACGATCTTAGGGTCGACTTTGAACCCGCAACCTTTGATTACATCACCCGGTCGACCATCCTGAAACTCCCCCGCTGCCCAGCGGGGGAGTTCTTTTTTTGGTGGATGTGGGAGAATGCTCTGGTGCACAGAAACGATCGTACGCAGTGGCGCGCACGATCAATTACGTCTTAGCACGACGGCCCGTATTCGGCGGAGTATCATCCGTTGTTTCTTCGGGCGGCCGACGTACTGGGTCGGGTGTCTTTTCCAGAAACTCTTTTACTTGAAACGGGCATTCCCGCACTCGCCGGGCTGCCTGCGAATCTGCTACGTCATCGTTTGCGGATCTTGCCGACGACCTCCACCTGAACCGGTACGCCCTCGACTTCGTCGGGCAGTTCGACGTCCTTGTCTGGTTCCGACGTCAAGTTGACCTTCAGTGCGTAACGATCATCGCCCAAGCACGTGATCCCGACGGCGACTTCCTCGCCGACGAGTGGAACGAAGACTTGGGCCGCGCGCTGTTTCGCCGCGCGAGCCGACTTTAGGCTGACTCCTGTTCGCATGACTCAACCTCAGGCGATTTGAAAATCGCCCAAATGATATAATATAAGTATGTTCACCATAAGGTATTGCAATCTACTCCACAATCGGGTGAAAAGGCTCTCAAAAAGTGTGCGTTGAAACGAGAAGCCGCGTTAAAATTAATCCGGTTTCGAGCACCAACTGCAACTCGCGTGGTTCAGCGGCGGAGTGAGCGATGGAAATACGGTTACGTCGTTGAACATCAGGAAATCCAAAAAGAGCTTAGAGCGCACATCGAGCGAAATAAATGGTAAGCTGCTGACCAGCTTATGAAGGCCACCGCTACGTCAAGAACCGATCAAATCAACAGCCCACTAGCTCGAGAGCAATCGACCGGGCTCGTCGCTTCAATTAGAATTCATTTCAGAAACGTTTTTCATTTAAGCCAATCAAACCGTGAATATCTGTTACAAATACACGTTATGACACGTGTCGAATTTGCCTCCAGTATCGCACGTCAAACGACCGTCAAACCCGTCGACGTGACGGGCAGTACGATCGGCGAGGTGTTCGAAAAAGCATTCGTCCAACAGCCCAAGCTGCGTGGGTACGTACTGGATGATCAGGGCGCCGTTCGTAAGCATGTTGCCGTGTTCATCAACAACGAGACGATCGTGGATCGTGCGACGCTTTCGGATGCAGTCAAAGAAGACGATTGTGTTTACGTTATTCAGGCACTTTCAGGTGGCTAGAGAGTAATGGCTAAGGAACTGTTTGTCGGCACGCGCAAGGGTTTGTTCGTCTTCGAACAATCAGCCGATCGTTGGAAGTTATGCAGGACGGGGTTTCTGGGTGTGCAAGTGCCAATGCTGATGTTTGATGCTCGTGACAATTTGTTGTTGGCGTCGCTGAACCACGGTCATTTCGGGGCCAAGATGCAGCGCTCTGATGATACCGGGCGATCGTGGGAAGAAGTCGAAACTCCGAAATATCCGCCGCAGCCAGATGACGTACCGGATGTGGTCGATCCCATGCGGAACGTGGCGATTCCTTGGTCGCTGGAGTTGATTTGGACTCTGGAACGGTCTGCCACGGGGACGGTTTGGTGTGGAACGATTCCCGGAGGATTGTTTCGCTCGGGAGACTGTGGTCAGACGTGGCAGCTCGTGCGTAGCTTGTGGGATCGACCCGAGCGTAGCCATTGGTTTGGCGGAGGATATGACTATCCCGGCATCCATTCGATTTGCCTTCATTCGAGCGAACCGCACCGCATCAACTTGGCCATTTCCTGTGGTGGTGTTTGGGTCAGCGAGGACGATGGGGTGGACTGGCGGTGTTGCAGTAAGGGCATGCGTGCCGCGTACGTTCCGCCCGAACAGGCTTTGGATCCGAATATTCAGGATCCGCATCGAATGGTTCAATGCGCCAGTCAGCCTGATACACTTTGGGTGCAGCATCACAACGGGATTTTTCGGACGACCGATTCTTGTGAGAACTGGATCGAAGTGCAAAATGTCGAGCCATCGGCTTTTGGATTTGCCGTGGCTGTTCATCCGCACGATCCGAATACAGCTTGGTTTGCGCCCGCAATTAGCGACGAAGATCGTTATCCCCGAGATGGCCGATTCGTGGTCACACGCACGGTGGATGGGGGAGAGAGTTTTGAGACTTTGTCGGCGGGATTGCCAGCCGCCGATGCGTACGACTTGATTTATCGGCACGCAATGGTGGTCGACGAAAATGGCAGTACGCTGGCCATGGGCTCCACGACAGGTAATCTATGGATCAGTCAGGATAGCGGTGAGTCTTGGCAGTGTGTAACGACGAATTTGCCGCCAATTTTTTGTTTACGTTGGGGATAAAGAAAGGTGAAACATCATGACGACAAAGCACTTTTGTGTGGCTGGAATCTGCGTAATCTTCTTCGCGACGAATTACTCGGATGTAGCGCCGGCGGCTGAGGACTTCGGTTTTGTGTCGCTATTCAACGGCAACGATCTGGACGGTTGGGTGATAGAAAACGACGGGCAATTCGCCGTGCAAGATGGCCTGTTGGTGGTGAACAAGGGTACGGGCTGGCTACGATCTGAAAAGCAATACACGAATTTTGTTCTGAAGATCGATTTTCGCTTTTTGGATAAGAAAGCAAACAGCGGTATCTTTGTTCGAACAGGCCCCACAAGCCACGATGATGACAATGGCTGGCCAGACAATGGCTATCAAGTTCAGTGCATGGACACAATTGGCGGCCCCAACGAAAAGCCGTGCGCTACGATGATCCCTTACGGTGCGCCGCCGTTCAAAAGCGAATCCGACCTAAAGGTTTTGGCCAAGGTCTTTCATCCGACAGGCGAGTGGAACTCTTACGAAATCACCTGCGACGGCGAGGACCTAACCGTCAAACTAAACGGTGCCATAATCACAACAGCCACCGACATCAAAAACCTACAAGGACACGTCGGCATTCAAGGTGAACACGGCCGAGTTCAGTTTCGTAACCTTAGCATCAAGGCGCTGTGACGTGTTAAAGGCTGTAGGCCGTCGAGCGCGCGACAAGTGTCATTTCTGATAGACCGTTCCACGCCGCGCGGTTCCGGCACGAATCGCCGATAGACACCGATCTCGCGATTCCTGCCGGAACCGCGCGGCGTGGTAACCATCCACCAGAAACAATGCCTGTCGCGCCGCTTGTTCCGGCCTACGCGAGAAGCTCAAAAGCCTTGTTCAATGGCCAATTTGATCTGCTCTCGCTCTAGATCGTAAGTTTGCTGTTCGCTTTCGATTGCCTCCTCGTCGTCCAGTCCCGTCAATGACAAGTCAAACGCCAGATCACTGCTCTCGCCACCCCGTTGATGCACTCTCACGGCAATAACGTTGTTGCCCGCCTTGAATTTCGTGGCATCAATGAGAAACGTGAATTCATGTCGTTCGACGGGTGTCGTGAACATCGTGGTCGTATCGTTCTTAACTTCACCCGGTTCCAAGTTGAAGCGGTAAACTTCCTCGCCATTAACGTACACGACACAACCATCATCGCAAATTAACTTGCCGACGAATTTCTTTGCCGACTTCGGATCCGCCTCAACGGTTCGCCTGAAGAAGGCACAGATGTGCTTATTATCTTCGTCATCGCCATACGAGATAATCTGTTTGATGTCCTCATCGCCGTAACCAAGTGGAGCTTGGCCGGACTTCCACTCGGAGTCATCGAAGTCTACCTTGTGCCAATCTTTACCAGGGCCTTCGGCCGTGTCGAGATACTTCCATTCCTTCGCGCCCTTTTCCAGTGTTTTTTGCTCGGCCGCCGTGATCTGGCACACGGCGAAAAGTACGATTGCGAGCGACAACAGAGTAATTTGACGATTCATTTGTGATCCCTTTGTGATTGAGCCATTTAGTGTCGCCATTGGTGTCCCCGTGAACGGAAGCCTGCTACTGAATAACGATGTTTTACACGCATTGCGTCAGCGGTGCAAAGTGGCCATTTCGCCAAGCCTCGATTGGCCTGAAAACTGGGCCGCTGGGTAACGACGACGACCGGGACATAAGTCGATGCAGTTAGTCGTCGACGACAGACTTTTATTTCACAACGTATGCTGTTTGCAAAAAATGGGTGGCTGAGGCTCGACCAGCAGCCACCCAATATTAACTCCAAAATCACTTACGGTATTGCCTGCAGCCCTATCTTTGCTGCAAAACGGCATTCCACTTTTTGATATTTCTAGCTTGAGACTCGAACAATGCCGTTGTGTCGTCGAGGATCTCGACTTTGATGATGTGGTCGCCTTTCGTCAGGGCGTTGATGACGTTTTGCCCTTTGGTCACGTGCCCAAACACGGTGTGACGACCATCGAGATGCGGGGTTGGTACATGGGTGATGAAGATTTGGCTACCGTTCGTGCGAGGGCCAGAGTTGGCCATCGTAAACACA
>CBDUAB010000045.1:0-9723 GCA_965365045.1 uncultured Planctomycetales bacterium | reverse complement strand
GTGCTCACCAACAAGTATGCCGAAGGCTATCCCGGGCGGCGGTACTACGGCGGCTGCGAGCATGTGGACGTCATCGAGGATTTGGCACGAGATCGTGCCAAGCAGCTTTTCGGCGCCGAGCATGCCAACGTCCAGCCACATTCCGGGTCGCAAGCGAACATGGCGGTTTATCTGACTGTGCTCGAGCCGGGTGACACGGTGTTAGGCATGGACTTGGCCCATGGGGGGCACCTCACGCATGGAATGCGATTGAATATCTCGGGAAAGTTATACAATTTCGAAAAATACGGCGTCACGCCGGACACCAACCGCATCGATTTTGATCAAGTAGCCACCTTGGCTCGTGACAAAAAGCCCAAGCTCATCGTTGCTGGCGCATCGGCTTATCCGCGCGAGATACCGCATGGCAAGTTTGCGGAGATCGCGGCGGAAGTTGGCGCGCTGTTGATGGTGGACATGGCGCATTACGCTGGACTCGTCGCCGCTGGGTTGCATGACAATCCGGTTGAGGTGGCCGACTTTGTTACTTCAACAACGCACAAGACTCTGCGCGGACCGCGCGCCGGTTTAATTTTGTGCAAACCGAGCCACGCCAAGGGCATCGATCGCAGCATCTTTCCTGGCACACAAGGTGGACCACTCATGCACGTCATTGCTGGCAAAGCAGTCTGTTTCGGAGAAGCACTTCTGCCGGAATTCAAAACTTACGCGCAGAATGTAATCGATAATGCTCAGGTTCTGGCCGAAGTCTTGGCCACCGGTGGTTTGGAATTGGTTAGCGGTGGCACTGACAATCACCTGGTATTGGTGGACGTCACTCCCTTGGGCATTGGCGGTAAAATCGCCGAAGCGGCCCTTGATACGTGCGGAATTGCTGTGAATAAGAACATGATTCCCTTTGATCAGCGTAAACCAATGGATCCCTCGGGAATTCGTGTTGGAACTCCGGCGCTAACCACGCGTGGCATGGGCACGGATGAAATGCGACAAATCGGTACTTGGATGCTCGACGCCTTGCGAAATGCAGAGAACGGGGCGGTGCTAGAACGCGTTCGAGGGGAAGTTTTGGCAATGTGTAGCCAGTTCCCCGTGCCCGCGGCGCCGATGGAAACAGTCTAGGAACGTGTTTTCAAAACACGCTCTCTAACGGGGAGTATCGTTCATGTCGGACAAGAGTCGCATTCTGATCGCCGATGACAATGAGGCAAATGTCGAGTTGCTCGAAGCGTATTTGGCTGGCGTCAACTGCGAGCTGGCGATCGCCGTCGATGGTCGCGAAGCGCTCGACAGGGTTGCCGAGTTTCGACCCGACGTGATTCTGCTAGATGTGATGATGCCAAAGCTGAGCGGATTTGAGGTGTGCAAGCAGGTCAAGGACGATCCAAAGACCCGGCGGATCATGATTCTGATGGTCACGGCTCTGAATGAGCTGGGTGACATCGAGCGCGCCGTGGCAGCTGGCACTGACGACTTTTTATCCAAGCCGGTGCAAAAAGTGGAGCTGCTCAAACGGATCGAAAACATGCTCAAAATCAAAGACGTCACCGACGAAAACGAACGTCTCCGCCGGTATATCCAGGAGATGGAAGACGGGACGGGCCCCTCGACGAAGCCGGAAGGCTAGCGCGGCCGAGAGTGCGGACCTATGTTTGCCTTGCCTGCCGCGCGCCCAACGGGGTATGCTTGAAAGGAACGCCACGCTGATTCGCGTAACTTTCCGCACCCAGGGTCGGAGCAAGGGCCTTATGAGCTTACTTCGTCAACTTCTTGTGACGTGCCTTCTCCAGCTTGTCTGCTTGAACGCTCTTGTCTGCCTGAACGCTCTTGTCTGCCCGAACGCTAGTCTTGCCGCGGAGAAAGCTGAGGAGCCTGCTGCGCCGACTGATATTTCGGGCGCCGATCACGTGCGCCAGCTAATCGAACAATTAGGCGCCTCGGAATTCTCTGAGCGCGAACGAGCTCAAGCTCAGTTGGCCGAATTGGCTTTGGTCGCATTTGAATTGCTTGAGGAGGTCCGCGATCACGAAGATGTCGAAATACGTGTGCGGGCGCGTCGGCTATTGCATGTATTACGTAGCCAGCTGATATTGGATTCCGACATCGATGGCCTCGAAGAGATCCTCAGAGGTTATGCGGATCTCGAAGAAGACCAACGTGCCGAACGCATCGAGTCGCTGGGCATCCTGGAGCTTGAGCATGCGATACCTCTGCTCTGTCGTTTCGCTCGATTTGAGGAATCCGAGGTCTTGGCAAAGCGGGCCGCATTGTTGGCGATGTCGCTGGATTATCCTGATGAGAATTCGCAGCGAGAGGAACTCATCGATCTAATCCATCAGTCGGCAGGCGTGGGAAAGCGCATCGCCGTTCGCTGGTTGAGGACATTTGCCAATTCGTTGACAAAACCGGCTAGCCATTTGGATGACTGGGAGGAATTCCAGCAACTGGAGCAACGCCAGCCCGAGACTTCGCCAGAGATTCTGCGGCAGTTTTCTCAGATTCACGTAGATGTCTTGGCGCGGGCTGGCAGGAATGACGCCGCGTTGGAGCTGGCCAAACGGATTGCGTCGTTCGGTGTCGAAGCGCGCGAAGACTTGGCAAGCCTCTCAGACTGGCTGATAAAACGTTCCCTATCGGAGCTGTTCGACCAGATCGTCGAGACAAATCGTGAGACGTTTGAGGCAGACCGTTTGCTTCTTTACCGGCTGGCCGACGTCCAACTCAAAAACGGTAATACCGAACAGGCGGAACAAATCGCGGAACGAGCGTTTAAGCTTGCGCCAAATGACAAAGAGCTAGTGAAGGATAGTAGATTGTGGCGCGCCTTGCAAAGCGATGAGGCGATTCACCTGATCGTTGGCAGCGAGCTGCGGAACCGCGGTTTGTTCGATTGGTCCGAACGCGAATATCGACTAGCCATAGCAAAAGACGTTTTGCCGGATTTCGTCGACATCCGGGCTCGAGTCTGGTTGTCTGAAATGCTCCACGATCAAATGCAGGATGGTGATGCGGCCGATGTGCTGGAACCTCTCGTGGAGGCGGCCACAAAAGATCAAAAAGTGAAACGCGCTCTGAGTGGTTTGGGTCAATCATTCAATAGTGTCAAGTCTCGTATGCTTTTTTTTCGCGCTTGCCATCATGAGCAACAAAACGACGTGGAATCGCAAATGAAAGAATTGCAGGCGGGGATCGGCGCCTCACCGACTGATGCCGATGTACTCATCGCAATGCATCGGGTGAAGGATCCGAGTGCGGAGTGGCGGACCGAAACGTCCGATCTGATTTTGAAGGCAAGCCGGAAATCTGGCAGTGAGATTCAACGCTGGCGCCGACACTGGGAGTCCCGCCGGGCGGTCCAAGATCCCGATCAGATTCGCCGCGATCTCGCTCAGAAAATGAACGATTTCGCTTGGCTGGTTAGCAACACCGAAGGAGATGGCGAGCAAGCCCTGCGTTACAGCAAAGAATCCCTGCGGCTTGAACCGGGAACGGCCGGTTATTTAGATACGTTGGCCCGGTGTTACTATCGAATAAACGACAATGAGAATGCTGTCAAATATCAACGCCAAGCCATACGGCGTGATCCACATTCCGGTCAAATGAATCGGCAGTTGGAGCTTTTTGAAAACGCTCTGGCCGAATCTAAACGCGATGATTGATTTGGGTGAGATCACCGTTTCCTTCGCGGATCAAGGATCGCGACAAGCCGACGAAATCCTCCTTTTCGTCCACGGATTCCCTTTGGATCACTCGATGTGGCGCGGTCAGCTCAATGATCTGGCGGATGACTTCCGTTGCGTTGCACCCGATTTGCGCGGATTTGGTGGTACTTCGGTAGTCGCTGGAACCGTAACAATGGAGCAACTCGCCGGCGATCTGGATCGTTTGCTACAGGAACTGCGGATCGACGATCCCGTGACGCTGTGTGGATTGTCGATGGGCGGATACGTTGCCTGGGAAATGTGGCGGCGTAATGCCGATCGCCTGCGACGATTAATCCTCTGCGACACTCGTGCCCAGGCGGACAGTGTCGAAGTGGCACGTGGCCGGCAGCTCATGGCGCAACAGGTCGAGCGAGATGGCATGCAAGGCGTATCCGATACGATGATCCCCAAACTGTTTGCGGCGGACTCGTTGGAACAACAAGCTGACGTGGTAAACTCAACTCGCTCTCTGATCGACCGTATGGACCCGCAAGGTGTCGCTGCGGCTCAGCGCGGCATGGCCGAACGCCGCGACTTTAGCAATCGACTAAACGAAATGGAATTACCAATCTTGGCCGTTTGTGGTCGCCAGGATGCAATCACAACTTGCGCCGAAATGCGTTCCATGGCGGAAAGGCTGCCAAACGGTCATTTTGTGGAAATTGATTCCGCTGGACACTTAGCCCCACTCGAGCAACCAGCCGCGGTTAACGCAGCGATACGGGAGTTTGTGAAGACGACGTGAACTCGGGCTACGGCAATTCAAAGAGAGACTGCACCTTGACGATCGCGCAGTCATCAGGAAAGGTATGAAACGCCTGCGTCAATAAGCTGCGGTTTCGCGTCTCGACGTTGATATAACTCAGGGCACCCAAAGCCATGCGGCCGCTTGATTGAAACATCTGCAACATTCCCTTGCGTTTGCCATCCTGAGCCAACTCTTGCTGAAACGTCCAAAAGACTTCCGGATCGACCGGTTCCAGTTGAAAACAGACTTGGTAAGTAACACCGCCGCGGCACTCCAAACGATCCGTGCGGCTGCCGTGCAAGCGATACTTCAGCAAGCGCCTCCGTTCGGGTAATGGGTGATTTGCGGCCGCGGCGACCTCCGTGAGTGTTAACCCGTCGTACCGCCAAGTGACAACGTGTCCCGCGCTCGTGATGTCTATGCGGGCCTGATATCCGCCGCGTTCTACCGTGCGACTCTGATACACCTCGAATAGTTCTGGATGTAGGACGCGCCCGTAGAGTTGAAACTGTAACTCAGCGACCTTGGGTCGTACTGTTAACACTTCCAGGAGCCTTTATGGGTCACCGGTTATCGCTTTTTCATTCACCCGCTCGGCGACAATGGCGGGTGTGCGTTATCGTTGGGAGACATGCCCGGGGGCAGTCGTATATTGTCCGCAAGTAGCGAACAACGATGATTATAGTCTGTTCACTGCAGAGTACCAAACACACTTTTTATTCATCTGCTTCCAAGTGAAAAAGGGTATTGACAAAGTTCACTTTCTCGAACTCTAACGGGCACGTGGAATGCTATCGCCTTCATGCGCGTTCGCGATGCGCGGCAGTTCTTAGCGAGCCGCATCACGTACGCTTTAAGGACAAGATGCAATCAGAATGTCGTAAGCCACGTGCGTGCCGGCAGTAATACCAAATCCGCGAAATACATACAACGAAGCAAACAATCCACCCGCTAGAAAGCGAAAGATGAACGTGAACCACTGAAAATCCTCGCCCGTTATATTGAGTGCTTGGAAGTGTGCTAGTGCAAAAAGCAAACTGGAGACCACGGCCGCTGTCGTCAAGCTCATTTGCTTGGTTTCCCCGCATCGCTGCAACAGCCATGCCAACGGCGTGATAATCAGAACGCGAAAGAAGAGTTCTTCATAGATTCCCGTACCGACATAACCGAGCAACGCGACGTGATTCCCTCCGCCATGGATTGCCATAACGGGTGCCACACTTTCAAGATGCAGCCGTGTTGTCAGCGCACTTTGAAATTGGAACAGTGCAACTAAAACAAATCCGCACAACAGTGATTCGCAAAGCATGGGTGGCAACACGGACCAACGAATGCGCCACGGATGGCGCGCGTAATGGTGTGCGGCCAATAACAGCCCACACACGAAGATCGGTAAAAATAATTGTTGCTCATAGCCAACACTCCCTAAACCGCGTCGCAGCCACAGTTCCGCTGCGTTCTGCAGCGCGCGCTGGTCCCACCACAGTAGTCCCAGTTCATAAGCCACCAAAAACGGCGCCACCAATAACAGGCTCGCCAGTGGTTGAGCCGACTCGGTCCAGTACCGCGCGATCTTTTGTGGCGAATCGAGCATGTCTATAGTTTCGGTGGCTACGAGGGCACTCTTGAACTACTTGCGCCGCAATCGTTGCAAACGGTACATCCGATGCGTTAACGTTATATGCAATTCGTCCAGGCAGAAAAAACGAAGGAGTTTCACGGATGTCGAACGTACTTCAGCAGGCTTTTCAACGCCTGCACGACAACTACGGACCGCAGCATTGGTGGCCGGGTAACGGACCCTTGGAGGTTGCCGTTGGTGCCATACTTACGCAAAACACGAACTGGAAAAACGTCGAAAAAGCCCTTGAGAATCTTCGCGATGCGGATGCACTTCACATCCATGAATTACACAATCTTTCGCACGATGAATTGGCTGACCTCATCCGGCCCGCCGGATACTATCGAGTCAAAGCACGTCGTCTCAAAAACCTTGTAGCTGTTATCGTCGAAGAGTTTGATGGTTTACTCCCATCCCTATTTCGACTTGGCAAGCATGACTTGCGCCAAACGTTGTTGGCTGTGAACGGTATTGGCCCGGAAACGGCCGATTCGATTGTCCTCTACGCCGCCGAGTTACCCGTGTTCGTTGTCGACACTTACACTGCCCGCGTCGTCAAACGGCATGGATGGATTGACTCGGAGGCTGGATACCACGAACTGCAAGAACGCTTTCACGATGAGCTGGACGAAGACGTGATGCTTTATAACGAGTACCACGCTCTGTTGGTGCGAGTCGGCAAAGAACATTGCGGTACGCGTCCTTCGTGCGACGGTTGTCCACTGGCCGACATGTTACCCGAAGGCGGACCGTTGGAGACCTAGCGATCCTCCAATTTAATGTGAAGGCCGGAACAAGTGGCGCGACAGGTCTCATTCTTGATGAATCGTTTCCATGCCGGAACAGCGCGGCGTGGAAAACAACAACCAACGTTACGGAACTCGCGCCGCTCGTTCCGGCCTACTAGGCTTGTCGATTTCCGTCCAATCGTTATAGTGTACATTTTATCACTATAGCAACTTTTTGCGAGCCAATCGCATGGACCCACGAATGTCGATCAGCGGTCGAGGATCGCATATCCAGCCGGCCAATCGATTTGACTCGATTCACATTGAAGACGATTGGGAACATCTCGAAGCGGCTGACGATGTTGCCGGCGCAGAGGCACGCACACGCACGCTTTATTTTGTCGACGAATCTCAGTCCATCCTTGCCGAAAACGCCAGTCCCGATATTCCATTTCGGTACAGCCTGAATCCTTATCGCGGTTGCGTGCATGGTTGTGCATACTGTTACGCCCGCCCAACGCACGAGTATTTCGGACTGAGCGCGGGGCTGGACTTTGAAAGCCAGATTTTTGTCAAACAACGGGCGCCAAAACTGTTCCGAGATGTATTGGCGTCGGGAAAATGGGCGCCAGAACCTGTCATGTTTTCAGGTGTCACGGATTGCTATCAACCGGCCGAACGGTCTTTTGGCTTGACGCGCGGCTGCCTACAGGTTGCCTGCGAAGCGAGGCAGCCCATCACGATCATCACCAAGAATGCCCTGGTGACCCGTGATCTTGATATTCTGACTGAGATGGCTCGTAACAATGTGGTCAGCGTCACTTTCAGCCTTACGACGCTGGACGCGGACCTGACGGGGCAAATGGAGCCGCGCACAAGCCGTCCGGCAGCGCGATTGCGAGCCATCTCGGAATTACGAGAACATGGCATTCCCGTAAACGTTATGATCGCGCCAGTGATTCCCGGTTTGAACGACGTAGAGATTCCGGCGCTGCTGAGGGCCGCCAAAGACGCCGGCGCGATGACTGCTGGCTTCATTCTGTTGCGTTTGCCGCGTTCGGTTGTACCCGTATTCGAGGAATGGCTCGAACGTACGCAAACAACACACAAAGACCGGATCCTGTCGCGGATACGACAAACGCGTGGTGGGAAACTTTACGTAGCCCAGTTTGGCGAGCGGTTTCGCGGCCGCGGAGAGGTCGCCAAACAGATTGCGCAGACGTTTCGCATCTTTGCCAGCCAATTGGGACTTGACGGAAAACCAACGCAGCTTGACACGACCCAGTTTCGTCCGCCGACGGACTCCGCAGGTCAGCAGCGATTGTTTTGAGCGCACGTCTGGCAAGGCGTGAAACCGAGCCTAATGCGGATGGTTCACCATTGGTCTACAATCGGAGCGCAAGTCAGTACCGAGGATTTGACCTGTCATGAATTTGTTCGCTGAATCCGAAAGTCGAAATCTGCGAAGTGCTCAACCACTTGCGGCGAGGATGCGTCCGCACACACTCGACGAATTTGTCGGTCAACAACATTTTCTTGGCCCGGACAAACTGTTGCGTCGCTTGCTGGCGGCGGATCGACTTGGCTCCGTGATTTTCTACGGTCCACCAGGAACTGGCAAGACTTCCTTGGCTCGATTGCTGGCGGGTGTCAGTCGCAGTCATTTTCAACAGTTGAGCGCGGTAACCAGCGGCGTCAAGGAGCTGAGGGAAATCCTCAATGGGGCACGTGACGACGTGGCCGCCGGCGGTCGTCGCACGCTGCTGTTCGTCGATGAAATACACCGCTTTAACAAAGCCCAGCAAGACGTGCTATTGCACGATGTCGAAGATGGGATTGTGATTCTCGTGGGCGCGACCACATCCAATCCATTCTTTGCCGTTAACAGCGCGCTGGTAAGCCGCAGCCAGATCTTTCAATTCGAACCACTCACAACCAGTGACATCACAGCGCTCTTGCACCGCGCGTTGGAAGACGAAAGTCGCGGCTTGGGCCAGTATGAAACGTCGGTTGACGAAGCCGCACTGGCTTATCTTTCCGAGATTTGCGACGGAGACGCGAGGCGAGCTCTCAACGCGCTCGAAATCGCCGTGCTGTCGACGCAACGACAACCCGTTCACATTACGCGTGAGCTCATCGCGGAATCCGTGCAACGTAAAGCGATTGAGTACGATGGCACGGGTGATGCGCACTACGACGCGGCCAGTGCATTGATTAAGAGTATTCGCGGCAGCGATCCCGATGCTGGCTTGTACTGGCTGGCCCGGATGCTCGAAGCTGGCGAGGACGTTCGTTTTCTCACACGAAGACTTGTCATTCTGGCCAGTGAAGACGTCGGTAACGCCGACCCGCATGCGTTGCCGCTGGCCGTCGCTGGTATGCAGGCATGCGAAATGGTCGGATTGCCGGAATGCCAATTAACGCTTGCGCAAGTTGTAACGTATCTGGCCTGCGCCCCGAAATCAAATGCGTCAACCGTGGCGATCGGCGAGGCAAGAAATGACGTTCGCGACGGGCGCTTGCAGCCAGTGCCCGTTCATCTACGAGACGGACATTATCAGGGAGCCAAGCAGTTGGGGCATGGCCAAGGGTACGAGTACTCACACGACGAGCCTGACGGGATCGCGGCGCAGCAGTACATGGGAGTGCAGCGCGAATACTATCGACCTGTTGCGCGCGGATTCGAAGTGGAGTTGGCTAAGCGCCTCGAGCAAATTCGCGCAAAACTCCGACAGCGGCAGGCTCCTGATTCAACTGATGGCGAGTGACACAATGACCGGTGACGAAATCGGACCGCTAGCACGCAGTTATTCGAAAGGTCGTTGCACGCGGAATCACTCTGGCACGATTCGTTGTCTTTGCCTATGATCCGGCGCACTACTTTTCAGACGCCGCCCGTTGCAGGTTGCGCACACTTCGTTTTCA
>CBDUAB010000044.1:0-9730 GCA_965365045.1 uncultured Planctomycetales bacterium | reverse complement strand
GAAATCGGCTTTCATGCCGTGGAACATCCGCATTACGTCACTGATGTCCATGCCACGATTATGGGACTGTTGGGAATAAACGCTCGCGAATTGGAACTGCCTAATCATAAGAGGCTGGAAATCGACTACGGCCATCCGATAAGCGAGATCATGACTTGAGCTGCGATCGATTCACTCCGAATCGAGATTCTTGATGCCTTATCAAAAACTGGCGTTTTCCGGCTATTCGTACAGGGGCCATTTGATATCGGCTTTTTCGGGAGTTATAGTTTCCGCCAGGACTGTGGTTCTGTTACGACACGCCAGTAATCGAGGTAATGTCCATGTCTCAACGATTAGCGAAGCTAGTTTTATTCGTATCAGCTGCAGCCTTCACGCAGCCAGCCGCCGCCGTCAATTTGCTTTACGATTTCGAAGGTGACGCCGGAACAACCGTCATCGACAAACTTGTGGCTGATGGGTCGCACGATGGGACGATCATCAATAATGTCTTCTTCGATTCGTTTGGGGCGCCGTTCGGAACACAGGCCGCACGGTTTGAACCACCCGATCCGCTTGGGCAAGTGCCTCCGTTCAGTACGCTAGAGATTCCCGACACGACGTTTGGCTCAGATTTCTCTTTGACAGTCGCCATGCACGTCGACAACCAGGAAAGTACACTCGGTTTTACGCGTCTTTTCTCAAGTTACCGCGGCACTGGTCCGGTTGATGTCGATCGAATCCTATTGGATTATGACCCCACGGGCGGCGTTATCCCAGGATTACGGGCAATCGTGAATAACACGGTCGTCCAAACCGGCTCACCGCCCGATGGCATCACGGTCGCTGGGTACCACCATTACGCGATGACCATCGACAATGGTGATGTGAGTATCTTTTTTGATGGTTCGGAAGTGGCCAACGGTAACGTTGGCTTGGGATACAGTAGCGACGCCAACCTTCACATCGGCGAAGACCCGCATGACGGTGGAGGTACCGCCGACGAGCAACTGATTGGCAATTTCGACGAAGTTTTGGTAATCGAACGCGCGCTCAGTTCCGGCGAAATCGGTCTTCTGGCTGGCGGCAATCCGGTTCCGAGTGTGGTGGCACCTTTGGCGAACGAAAGGGCTGTTTACTACAACTTCGAAGGTGACATCGGCACGACGATCACCGACAAATTCGTCGACGATGGTGCCCAAGATGGGATTTCACATCGGTTAGTCGGGGTGGACACGGATCCGGTCAATGCCAAATTAGGTAGTGCTTCGGCCGGCATACGACATCCTGGTACGGGGTCAATCTTTAGCCAGATCGATATCGGCCCGGTCGGCAATTTAGGCAGCCAGTTTACGTTGTCGGCGGTGGTCAACGTCCCGGGCGGTGGGCATCCGAATGGAGGACTGACACGATTGTTTAGCAGCTTCCGTGGTACCGGCCCCATTCAGCCCGAGGAACTCATATTTGACTTTGACCCATTCGCGTCGGTCGCGGATATCGGTATGCGATTGGTGTTGCCCGATGGTTCCCAGGTTCGCTCACCCGTTACGTTTACCGTTGACGAAGACCACACGCTTACGGCAGTCTATGACAACGGGAATGTTACGTTGTATTTGGATGGTGAGGTGGTGGATGATGGTGCCGCAGACATCATGGGCGATGTTGACCTAGGTAGCACGTCCCTGAAAATCGGCGAAGACAACGGGGGCATCCTGAACGAGAACTTTGTCGGCACGATGGATGACGTGCTGATTTTGGGAGCTGCACTGGGCGGCCCCCAGGTCGCTGAGTTGGCTCGAGTTGGGGCCGCCGCGTTTTTGGGGGTCGGCGGGCTCCCGGGGGACTTTGACAACAATGGCACCTTAGATGTCCTCGACATAAACGCCCTGGTGGGTGAGATCATCGCCAAGACAAATGATGGGACATTCGATCTGACATCCGACGGAATCGTGAATGGAGACGACCTCGGCGCGTGGCGTCGGATTGGCGGCGACGCGAACGGTTTTGACGCGGCCTACTTGGAAGGAGACTCGGATCTGGATGGGAACGTGAATGCGACGGACTTGAATGCCATGGCGCTGAGTTGGCAACAGTCGCCAAACACTTGGTCCGGCGGCGACTTTGATGCCAGCGGTCAGGTAAATGCTGGAGACTTAAATCTGGTGGGGCTTAGTTGGCAACAGGCTATCGGCGCGCCAATCGCGATTGTGCCCGAGCCCAGCACGGCGGCGCTTGGCATGTTCGTTGCGATAGGACTCGCTATCGTTAGGTCTCATCGTAAGACATGTGTTTCTCGAGCAACACGCTCAAGTCATTCGGTTTTGTCAGTACGATGGCCCTCCGAGGCCGTCGGATTCGGTCGACTTCGGAGGGCCAACCTACAAGAACAACTGACGCGAAGCACTTAGTGTTCTTTCCATCCTGAACTGAAGCATTGTCTGTGATTTTTTTCCGTTAGGTGGGTCCCGCGAGCCGAGCGGGACCCGTGACCGAGTTGCCGCGTCTTTTCGCCGTTCAGGTCCCGCTTGGCTCGCGGGACCCACCAAAAAGCTCACAGCCTGTAAGCGCGACGCACTGCGACATCATCACCCCATGGATCACTTCACCGCCCGCTGGAACGTTGACCATCGCATGCCACGTTTAAACCGGTACAGCAGGCTGCGTTCCATGAAGCCCAGACGGCCGAGACCTTTCCAGGGGCGCGTCGAGCAATTAGAAGCGCGCCATTTGTTGGCCGCCCAACCGGTCATCTCGGAATTCGTCGCCAACAATCGGGATTCTCTGCAGGATGGTTCGTCACCGTCCGCCAGTCCTGATTGGATTGAACTCTACAACGCGGGTGACGCCGAAACCGATCTCGGCGGATGGTACCTAACTGATGATCCAGACGATCTGACGAAATGGTCGTTTCCGCCAAACACGACACTCCCCGTAGCGGGCTACGTTGTCGTATTCGCATCCGGTAATGCGGTGCCAGACGCCGCGGGTAATCTGCACACAAGCTTTCGATTGGATAACGAGGGCGAATATGTCGCCTTGGTCATGCCGGACACCATAACTGTGGCTAGCGAGTTCGGACCGGCGGGCACCGATTATCCACCACAGGTTGCCGATGTTTCCTACGGCTTGGTCATGCAACCAACCTCGCGCGTTCTCGTCTCGAGTGGTGCTGCGAGCCGAGTCATGATTCCTACGTCCGAAGTGGATGGTGACTGGACAGGTAGTGATTCAGCGTTTGACGATGATCCGACCACCAGTGAATGGTTTGCCGCCACAACAGCCATCGGTTTCAGCCCCTTGGACACACAAGATGCCGCCACCGCGACGGACATCGAATCCGCTATGCGATCCGTTAGCTCGTCAGCATTGATGCGCATTCCATTTGAGGTGGACGATCCGACATTACCAGATGCCCTGACTTTGAACGTTGCCTACGATGACGGATTTGTGGCATATCTGAATGGCCAGCGAATCGCGGCAGCAAATGCCCCAGTCTCGCCGACGTTTGATGCCCTGGCGACCGCGGAGCACGACGCTTTGGGCAGTGTCTTCACGCCCGACCCAAACGACCTGTCGATTCTGTACGACTTCGAAGAAGACGGAGGCCAAGCGGTTACCGACAAACTGTCCGCTGACGGTTCACAGAATCCGATTTTCAATAGCGGAGGCAACGTTGATGCCAATCCCGATAACGCAGCCTTTGGATTACGGTCGCTGCGACTGCCACAATCACCTTCTTCTCCTACTTTTTTCAATCGCTTGCAATTGCCTGGGACTTCCGCATTAGGGCAGCAATTTACCTTGGCATTACAAGCAAACTTGACCGACAGCAGCTTCCAGCGATTGTTCAGCAACTATAACGGAACCGGGCCTGTCGAAGACAATCGATTTATCTTTGACGTTGATCCAAGCGGCGCACAGACATCGGGTCTACGCGTGTTGATTGGCGGTCGCGGCACGCTAGAGACGTCGAGCGTGCCGCCACAACTGGCCGAACCCGGATACCACCATTATGCCATGACCTATGACGACGGTGACGTGCAGGTGTATCTCGACGGCCAACTGGTCCTTTCAGGCACGTTGGGAAACGGAACACTTGAAATGCCGTTGGATTTGTTTCTCGGCGAAGACCCCCACGACGGTGGTGGGACCGCCAAGGAGCAGTTGGTCGGCAACGTCGATGATGTGCTCGTTTTGTCCAATGTCGCACTATCGGTTACGGATATCGGACTTTTGGCGCAAGAAGGTGCGGCAGCGTTGTTCAGTTCGGGCGGTCGGGAGCCTCTGTTGGAAGTCCTGGATGTTTCAACACACCTTGATCAACTACGCGCGGGCACGAACATCTTGGCAATCCAAGGCTTGAACGTCAGCGCCGATGACGATGACTTCTTTTTGTTGCCCGAGCTTACGGCGACAATCCTGCCGAATGGCCAGCCGCCGGCATACTTTGTTGAGCCAACACCAGGCGCGGTTAATTCGACGCCCGTTGACGGCGTCGTAATCGACACGAAATTCAGCGTCGATCGAGGATTTTTTGACGGTCCGTTTGACGTCAACATCACCGTTGACACGCCCGGCGCGACGATTGTTTACACGACCGATGGCAGCCAACCGACCTTGACCAACGGCACACAAGTGGTACCGTCGGATCCCTCGACAACGCCAACTGCCACCGTGTCGATCGACACGACAACAACACTCCGGGCCGCTGGCTTCAAGGGCGATTTCAAATCATCGAACGTCGATACGCAAACGTACATCTTCCTGGATGACGTCATCCGTCAACCAAATGATCCAGCGGCCTTGCCATCGTTCTGGGGGCCCACTCGAGCGGATTACGGTATGGATCCGAACATCGTTGATGTAGCGCCCTACAGCGAGACAATTATCGACGACTTGAAATCCATTCCCACGATGTCGTTGACACTGGACGCCGATGATTTTTTCGGTCCGTCGGGGATCTATTCCAATACAACGTCGCGTGGTAGGGCCTGGGAGCGGCCCGCGTCGGTCGAGTATTTTGATGCGCACGGAGGACGTGAATTCCAAATCAATGCGGGCTAACGCGTTCATGGAGGATTCTCGCGCGACCCGACCGCTTCGCCTCAACACTCGCTGCGGCTGCATTTTCGTAGCGAGTACGGCCCAGGGAAACTCGATTTTCCGTTGTTCGAGGATTCGACCGTCACTCAGTTTGACGCGCTGGTGCTCAACGCTCAATCGAGCGACAACTGGTCAAGTGTCAATCTGGTTACCGGCCGGGTCGCCCAGTTCTTGCGAGACCAATGGGCCCAGGACATGCAACGCGAGATGGGGCATGTGCATGTTCCTGGCACCTACGTCCACCTGTACATCAATGGACTTTATTGGGGCCTCTACGATGTCATGGAGCGATTGGACGACGCGTTTGCCGCGGAGCATTGGGGCGGCAACGAACAAGAATACGACGTCATCATCGATGAAGTCGCCTTTCGCGGAAACCTGACAGCGTGGAACGGCTTGCTGAGTCGCGTGCGTTCCGGCGATTACGAAAGCACTTTGGAATTGCTGGACGTCGACAACTTCATCGACTACCTGATTGTTAACATGCATATGGGCAATTGGGACTGGCCCGATCACAATTGGCACGCTGTCCGCCGCCGTGCCGAGGGCGAGAAATTCCAATTCGTCGTTTGGGATGCGGAAGTCGGAATGGGACTCGATGTGAATGTCCCCGGTCCCATCCGACCGCGCGTTCTGGACGTCGATCTTACGGGAAGTCGAGCTGACGTGTCTTCCTCCGTTTTGGCAAGAGGCCCCGGCGAGATCTACAACCGACTGCGCGCCAACGCCGAGTTTCAGCTGCGGTTTGCCGACCGTCTACAAAAACACTTCTTTAACGACGGAGCACTGACGCCGGAGCGAGCTGTCGCGGTTTACGAAACGCGTGCCAATGAAATCGCGGCAGCGCTGGTCGGTCAATCAGCCCGCTGGGGCGACGTCCGGCGAGAGCCACCTGACGTGCCTGATGGAACGTGGCTGGAGGAAAAGGATTGGATTCTAAACACATTCTTCACCATGCGAAGCGACATTGTGCTGGATGACTTTCGCGACGAAAACCTCTATCCCAATGTCGAGGCACCAGGGTTCAATCGGCACGGTGGCGCTATCGCCAGCGGTTTTGAACTAACCATGAGTCACGAAAACGTTGAAGGGATGATTTTGTATACCCTCGACGGCAGCGACCCGCGCGTGGCGGGTGGCGACATCAGTCCAACGGCTCTGCAGTATTCCGGTCCCATCTCGTTGTCCGACAATACGACTGTTAACGCGCGTGTGTTGAGCGACGGTGAGTGGTCAGCGCTAAATCAAGCAGTTTTCTCATTGGAACTTCAGCCGATTCGCATCACCGAGATCAACTACCATCCCGTCGAACCAACCACGGCCGAGAAGCAAGCCATACCTGGCGTCGAGGCGGACGACTTTGAGTTCATTGAGCTGCTGAATACGACCATCGACGCTACGATCAATCTCGCCGACTATTCATTCTCGGACGGTGTCGAGTTTTCGTTCCCACAGGCCAGCATCGGCCCCGGTGAGTACGCAGTCGTCGTCGAGGATATCGCCGCATTTCGCGCGCGATACGGTGACGCGATTCGTGTCCTTGGCCAATGGAACGGCGGTCTGTCCAATGCCGGAGAAAACCTGAACCTCAGTGATGCCCTGGGTATAACGATCGCGGAATTCGAATATGGCGACTCCGAGCCCTGGCCAGAGCGGGCGGACGGTAACGGAGGCACTTTGGAATTGATCCAACCCGGCGAAACGCCAGCCAGAGAATTTGGGAAGCACTACCGTTGGCGCGGCAGCACGGAATTCGGAGGTTCGCCAGGAACCGACGGCACCGGGCCCATCGGTGTTGTTGTTAACGAGGTCTTGGCCCATACCGATCCGCCCCCGGTTGAATCCGATGTGCCTCAATCCGATGCGATCGAACTGTTCAACACCACGGATCGCGCCATCGACATGGGTGGCTGGTTTCTGAGCGATTCGGCCCGGAGCTTTTTCAAGTTCGAAATCCCCGTGGGAACGGTTCTTGGTCCAGATCAGTACCTTGTCTTTGACGAGCGCTGGTTCAATCCTAATCCGTCAACACCAGGGCCAAACGACTTTGCGCTCAGCGGCGCACAAGGGGACGATGTCTGGTTGGTGATTCCTGACGGAAGCGGTGGCGTTGCGTCGTTTGTCGATGATGTGCACTTTCCCGCCACACTCAATGGAGAGACATTGGGGAGAGTCTCGGACGGTACGGGACGCCTCGCGCCGCTCAGCCGCAACGCACTCGGATGTACCAATCGTCATCCCCGCGTCGGACCGGTTGTGATCAGCGAGATCAACTTCAATCCGGGCGAGCCAATCGCGGCGGCGTTGGCGGTTGATCCGAACCTAGTAGAAGATGATTTGGAGTTCATCGAAATTCACAATCCTACCAGCCTCACCGTCGACTTTACGAATTGGCGATTGCGCGGTGGAGTGGATTTTGATTTTGCTACCGGAACGGACTTGCTGGCCCACGGGACGTTGATCTTGATCTCCTTTAATCCGACCAATCCCGCCAACGCAAATCGCCTCAATGCGTTTCGCGCCCATTACGGAATCGATGCGAACGTGCCGGTCCTGGGTGGATTTAGCGGACAACTTAGTGACAGCGGTGAACGTATTCGGTTGCAGTCACCGGACAATCCTTCCGCGGATGATCCGCTGTTGACACCACGGATTACCGAGGACGCGTTGGTCTACGACGACCTAGCGCCTTGGCCTGGCGACGCAGACGGCACGGGTAAATCGTTGACACGCGTAGGTCCGACGGTGTTCGCTGACGCGTCAACGAGTTGGAACGCGTCGCTGCCAACGCCTGGAACAATTGACTTCTCCCGTGTCCCGGCCGGCGATTTTACAGGTGATGACACGGTCGGCGCCGCGGACATTGACGTTTTGTTTGACGCGGTGAACGCTGATAGCTTGGTCAGCTTTTACGACATCGATACCGATGGTACCGTTGATTACGATGACGTGAGACACGCGGTGGAAACCATCCTCGCGACGGGTTTGGGCGATGCGAATCTGGACGGTTCGGTCGATGGAGAGGACTTTAGAATTTGGCAGACGCATCGGTTTACGGCTTGCACTGGCTGGGCGGCGGGCGATTTCAACGGCGACGGACTGACGGACGTTTCTGATTTCAACATTTGGAATGAAAACAGGTTCCTCGTCGCTGCGGCCGTGGCGGGACATGACGAGCGCGCGCCACGGGCGCCGTTGGCTGTTGAAGTAAATAGGGTGGCTGGCGTCGTTGCACGAGGAACGAGTGGTGAGCCCCCAGCGGATCGTGCTGGCGTCTCGCGGCGCGTTTCTCACCTCTTGACCCCAGCCACCCATTCGTCAAATAACCTGGATAACTTGCCGCCTGGCCTTGGAATGAACAATCAGAATCGGAGCTTCACTCAAATTCGTCGTGCCGCTCGATTGCGCGAATCTGACACGTCGCAAGGCCGCGTGATCGATGACTTGTTTGCGACTCTCGACGAGCAATGGAAACTGTTGTGACGTCGGCGGAAGTCAACGGTGCGCGGATTGCGTTGCCCGTTGGTGACAGGAACATGATGTTTTTGGAGAACAACGTTGGTGCGCCCAAATTAGTGCTCACGCTCCGACGCTGCAAAAAATCGTCCAAAGTAGTCGTCACGCTCCCGCGTGACGAGACTCGCGCGCGACTGGTCCATCATCATTCTACGCGCAGGAACAAAGCAACATTTGGGACAGCGCCGATTCGACGAACCTGTTTCGTGTCCGTAACTCGACGGTCACGTTGGCATCACGCGGGAGCTTGATGACTACTTTGGACGACCGATTTCAATTGTGGGCCACCTGGCAAGTGGAGCTTGAATTGCGCCTGCATTTGGAGAATACCGAAGTGTTCGCCGTTGGAGGACTTGGATACCCAAACTGAAAACGCTATCGTATTCTTCTGTCATTCTGAGGGAGCCTCGGCGACCAAAGAATGACAGTGTTTTCACGCGGAGTCAAAAACTTCAAACCTCGCCAATCGCAAGAGACCAAGATGCCACCCAATACCCCTCCCCGGACCGGTCGATCTTGGGGCTCATCACTCGCCGCGCTGATGTTTCTTTGCTCGCCGGTGCACGCCGACGATTGGCCTCAGTTTCGGGGGCCGAACTGTTCGGGAATCTCCACGTCGGCGTCTCGGTTACCGGTTGAGTTTTCGAACGAAAAAAACGTCGCATGGTCGGCCGATGTCGGTGACGGTGTCGGTTCACCAATCGTGGTCAATGGACGCGTATTTGTCACGGGCATGGTGAACGACACGACCGTCGGTTTATTTGCGTTTGACGCGGAAAATGGAGCGGCAATTTGGCAGCGACAATGGGAAACGGGACGGCTGCCGGACATCAATCAAACCAATAGCCATGCCAGCACGACACCGGCAGCCGACAATGAGCGCGTTTACTTTTATTTCAGCACGCTCGGCCTGATCGCCGTGGATGCTCAGACAGGCAAAGACGTTTGGCGGCAGAAATTGCCGACTCCGTTCTTTGTCTTCAAATGGGGTCCGGGCATGTCGCCTGTTTTATACGAAGATAAAGTCTTGTTCTGCCAGGACGACGACTTGTTTCCGGGTATCTACGCTTTTGATAAACAGACAGGCGAACTCGTTTGGCACGATGAACGCCGCGATATGGCGGTGAATTAC
>CBDUAB010000043.1:0-9817 GCA_965365045.1 uncultured Planctomycetales bacterium | reverse complement strand
GCATCTTCGAAGGCCAGATGCGCAACTTGGCTAGGAATCTCCGCAATGGGTTCGCTTTGCTCTTCGGTGGAGGATGGATTATTGCCGGTGACGTCTCGATCGTCCGAAGATGGCGAATCGTTCGCCACAGGCGAGCCGCCTGTGCTACGTTGTTGGAGCCATTGCTCGAAAGCCGCGCGTCGGGTTGACCGCAGTGCGGCGAGCTTTGCCTCTTCCTTGGCAACACGGGCTGTTAGCTCACCGATCTTTACCTTTGTCGCATCATCGGCAAGCAGCAACGTTGGCGTGGGTACCGACTTTGTGAAATACGAATACAACCCGGCTTCGTCAACCTTGTCGAAGAACGCGAACAGTTGATAGTATTCGCGCTGTGTGATCGGATCGTATTTGTGATCGTGGCAGCGGGCGCATTCAAGCGTCAAACCTAAAAACGCCGTCGCGAACGTTTGGTTGCGGTCGGCAACGTATTCAACCCGAAATTCCTCCGGGACACTGCCTCCTTCGACCTTTTGGGGATGAAGACGATTAAACGTCGTCGCGAGAATCTGTTCGTCCGTGGCGGCGGGTAACAGATCGCCTGCTAGCTGCCATGTGACAAACTCGTCATACGGCATGTTTTCGTTAAACGCTTTAATCACCCAATCGCGCCACGGCCAAACGTGTCGGTCGCGATCGACTTGGAAACCGTACGTATCCGAGTAGCGGGAGACATCCAGCCAAACAGATGTCATCCGTTCACCGAAAGCGTCCGATGCCAACAGATTGTCAACGAGTCGCTCATAAGCATCGGGAGACGTGTCGCTAAGGAATGCGTCGAGCTGCTCCAATGACGGCGGCAAACCGGTGACGTCAAACGTGGCACGCCGGATCAGCTTTTCCCGTGGCGCGGTCGGCGACGGCGTGAGTCCCGCGCGGTCGAGTCGCGCCAACACAAATAGATCGATCGCGTTGCGTGGCCAACTTCGTTCACGAACTTCGGGCAAGTCAATCTGCTGGGGTGGAACAAACGACCAAATTTCATTCCAATTCGCCCCTTGCTCGATCCACCGTCCTATCAACTGGATTTCTCTCTCGGTCATCGATAACTTGGAATCGGGCGGCGGCATGCGGACATCGGGATCCGCCGACGAAACGCGCGCGTACAATTCGCTCTCGTCGAGATTCCCAGGCACGATCGCCGATTCTTTCGCGGACGCTTCTAGATCCAGCCGTAGATCGGCTTCGCGATTTTCACCGTCCGGACCGTGGCACGTGTAACAGCGGTCGGAAAGAATCGGGCGAATCTCCGAATTGAAGTCAACTGGCTGGGATTCATCAGCCGCGACACCAGCGCGAAAAACAACAAAGATCAACAGGTATGCAAGATACCGTTCCAAGATTGTCTTCCTTAGGCGAGTACGCGTAAACGCGTATAGTTATGTAGGAGCGAAAACGAAATGTCTCATGCATGCGGTAATCGTGGAAACCGCGGTACCTTTCACGAGTACACTCTATTCTCCATAATATCCTGTTTCCGCCGCAAGAGACACACGGAGACGATAGGGATGCCCAATAAATCGTACGCGATCGCACTCGCATTCGCCCTTGCACTCGCCAATTGGTCTGGCTGTAGCAGCTCCGCCAACAATTCTTCGAATGGAAACACCGAGGATACGGCGGACCAACTCACGGTGGCAGTCATCCCCAAATGCACCAGCGGTGAGTTTTGGACAACCGTGGAGCAGGGCGTCGAACAAGCTGCATCCGACCTTGGTGTGAATATCAAGTGGGAAGGTACCTTGGGCGAAAGCGAAATTGCCGAGCAAAATCGCATTATCGAAAACATGATCAATCTCGAAGTTGACGGCATAGCCATCGCCCCGTTGAACAAAAAGGCCACCGCCAAACCTGTTCAGCGTGCAATAGATGCCAGCATTCCGGTCGTGATCTTTGACTCCGGCGTCGACCTCGATACCTATGTGAGCTTTATCGCGACGAATAATCTGCAGGGTGGTGCCCTCGGCGCCGAAACGATGGCGGAACTGCTGGGCGGTAAGGGAGACGTGCTCGTGCTTCGCTATATGCAAGGAACCGCCAGTACGGAAGCCCGCGCCGCGGGTTTTATCGAAAAAGCAACCGCAATCGGGCTAAACATCGTCGGTGATCCTTATCCCGAAGACGACTCGGTTGCCGGTTCGAAAAAGACTGCGGCCAATACGCTCGAGGGATTTGTAAAAGACGACCAACTTGCGATCGACGGCATCTTCGCCACGAACCTGACGGGCGCGCTGGGGATGGCCGCCGCACTGGACGATCTGCGCAAGAGCGGTATCGAAGTGAATGCCAAATTCATCGGCTTCGATACTTCGCCGAAACTCATTCAAGGCATACAAAATGGCACGATCGACGGCCTCGTTGCCCAAGCCCCGAAACGCATGGGTTATCTGGCCGTGGAAACATTGGTCAAGCATTTACGCGGTGAGCAGGTAGAATCCCAAATCGACACGCAAGTTGAAATGGTTACCAAGGAACGCCTCGAAAACGAGGCCGCGATACGTGAACTTGTCGGCATGAAGCCGTAGCCGAACAGACAGAAAACACTAGCGCAAATTGTGTCATCCTGAAGGAGCCTTAGCGACTGAAGGATCTGCCAACCAGGTTTGGAAATAGCACACGGGTGAATTCCTTCGGTGTGAAATGAACTCGAGTTCACCCTCGTTGTCATGCCAAATTATCTGGCAGATTCTTCGGTCGCTAAGGCTCCCTCAGAATGACAGCGTTTTCAGATTGTGAGTGTTTTTACTTTGAGAATCTAAGATGCCCCAACTGCGTATGAACGATGTGCACAAGAGCTTCGGGGCGACGCGCGCGCTGCATGGTGTAAGTCTTGCCGTCGAAGCGAGTGAAGTACACGCGCTGGTCGGGGAAAACGGGGCCGGTAAGAGCACTTTGATGAAAGTGCTTTCCGGCGCATTGCGCCCCGACCGAGGTGAAATGCGATTGCGCGACGAAACCTATCGTCCCCGCAATCCGTTATTCGCGCGCCAGGCCGGTGTCGCCATGATCTACCAGGAGCTTTCGCTCGCGCCGCATCTGTCCGTGATGGAAAACATTCTGCTCGGCATCGAACCAACCAAAGGTCCGTTTGTTCGTTGGTCCGACATGAAACAGCGCGCAGCCGAGGCACTTAGCGAAGTTGGCGTCCAGTCCGTCTCACCAGAAACGAAGGTGCAACGTCTGTCAATTGCCCAACAACAGCTAGTCGAGATCGCCCGCGCCGTCGCGCTGCAATGCAACGTGCTGGTTTTGGATGAACCCACGAGCAGCTTGACCCAAAAAGACATCGAGAAACTATTTGCCCTGATACGCCGACTGAAAGCCAAAAACATTTCGATCATTTACATCTCGCACTTTCTCGAAGAAGTCCAGGAAATCAGTGATCGTTTTACCGTGCTGCGCGATGGGGAAACCGTGGGCACGGGTATCACCGCGGATGCGAAAATAAACGAGATCATCGCCATGATGGTCGGGCGAAACGTCGAGGAACTTTACCCGCGTTCGACACGGACACCGTCGGACGTTGTCATGCGTATTGTTGGGTTGGCGGGCCAAGAAAAGCCGAGCCGGGCGACGCTTGAGTTGCGACGCGGCGAGGTCGTCGGGATCGCCGGACTGATGGGCTCGGGCCGCACGGAGCTAATCCGCGCAATTTTTGGTTTGGATCAAGTCGCCCGCGGCGAAATCACCGTCATGAAATACTCAGGCGCGGCTTCGCCACAACAACGTTGGAACCAAGGCATGGGCCTGGTCAGCGAAGATCGCAAGCGGGAGGGACTGGCACTCGGACTGAGCATCGCCGACAACATAACCTTGTCGCGGCTAAACGGACTTGGACCAGGGCGTTTTGTGATGCCGTCGCGACAACGCAAAGCTTCTCGTCCTTGGATCGATCGCATCCCCATCAAGTGCGCCTCGGCCGCGCAGCCGATCAGCGCTCTTTCAGGCGGAAATCAACAAAAGGTGGCCCTTGCCCGCTTGCTCCATGCCGACGTGGACGTTCTGCTGCTCGACGAGCCAACGCGAGGAATTGATGTCGGTTCCAAGGCCCAGATCTATCAGTTGATTGATGATTTGACATCCGCGGATGACGGTGATGTGAGCCCAGCCAAGGTGAGCAAAGCCAAGGCGGTTTTGATGATCAGCAGTTACTTGCCCGAGTTGTTGGGTATCTGCGATCGCATTGCCGTTATGTGTCGCGGCGAATTGAGCGCGGCGAGACCGGTGGAAGAGTGGGACGAACATACGCTGATGGTTGCGGCGACGGGACAATCGAATGGCGGATAACAAATCATCCATCTGGCAATCGGATTGGCTGAACACCTTGGCGAGATTCATCGCACTGGGATTGGTGTTCGCCTTTTTTGCTTGGATGGTCGAGGACGGCAAGTTTTACACGCCACGTAATCTGGAAAACATTGCACGACAAAGCGCCGTGTATGCAACTGCCGCCTTAGGTATGACGATCGTCATCATCGCGGGCGGAATCGACTTGTCGGTTGGTTCCATGATTGCTTTGGCGGTTGTCGTCGTTGCCTGGGTGCTCAATCTTGGCACGGCAAGCGAGGACGTGTACCTCATCCACCAGTGGCCGACGCTGTTGCCGATTCTGGCCGTTTTGGCCGGTGTCTTGGTCGCCACCGTCGCCGGAGTCGCAAACGGTACGATGGTGGTGGGCCTGGGTTTGGTCCCGTTCATTGTCACGCTGGGTACGATGGGAATCTTTCGCGGATTGGCCAAGGGCATCGCGAGCGAAAAGGACATCTACCCGCCGGTGGATACGTGGATTACCCGCATCATGGATCCAACCTTGACGAGCAAGGACCCGGCCCGGTCATGGATGATCCTGCCGCCCGGCATTTGGATGCTGATTGTGGCGGCGTTTGTCGCTTGGGCTTTGCTGCGCTACACACGGCTAGGCAGGCACATTTTCGCGATCGGCTCAAACGCGGAAACCGCACGTCTCTGTGGTGTGCCCGTCGGGCGGACGAAGATATGCGTCTTCATGTTGGCGGGTTTTTTTGGAGGTCTTGCGGGGCTGATGCAATTCTCGTTCATTAGTGGAATTGGTCAGCCGACAACGGCGGTTGCTTACGAGTTGTTTGTGATTGCCGCGGTTGTCATTGGCGGCGGCAGCCTGATGGGAGGCGAAGGATCGATTCTGGGCAGCGTGATCGGCGCGTTGACGATTACAATTCTTTACATGGGCGGACAGCAAATGGGTTGGGCCAAGTGGGTCCAGGAAATGGTGATTGGTGGCATCATCATCGCGGCAGTCAGCATTGACCAAATCCGACATCGCCGCTCGTAGGAAAATTGCCGTGAACCAACTGCACGAAATCTATCGCACTCCGCTGGCGCTGTTCACCGATCTGTATGAGATCACGATGGCATACGGATACTGGCAACAGCAAAAGGCCGAACAACAAGCGGTGTTTCACTTGTTCTTTCGTGCGAATCCGTTTCGCGGCGGATACACGGTGGCGGCCGGTCTCGACGATGCGCTGCAGTTCGTCACACGGTTTCGATTCACGGCGGAGGACATACATTACCTCGCGGACCTGCGTGGAAATGACGGGCAGCCGCTTTTCGACGCCGGTTTTCTCGACTATTTGGTTGCGATGGAATTAAGTGTTGATCTTGATGCCGTGCCGGAAGGGACCGTGGTCTTTCCACACGAACCGTTGGTGCGAGTTACCGGGCCCATTTTGCAATGCCAGCTGCTGGAATCCGCGCTGTTGAACTTTGTCAACTTCCAATCGCTGATTGCCACCAAAGCAGCCCGACTGTGCAATGCGACCGGCGGAGAGCCGGTGATGGAATTTGGTTTGCGGCGCGCACAAGGTATCGACGGAGCGCTGGCCGCCAGCCGAGCGGCTTATATCGGTGGTTGTGCCGGCACTTCCAATGTGCTGGCTGGTAAGCTATTTGGAATTCCGGTGCTCGGTACCCACGCCCATAGTTGGGTGATGTCCTTCGCGGACGAAATGGCCGCATTTGAGGGCTACGCTGAGGCCATGCCGAACAATTGTGTTTTTCTTGTCGACACTTACGACACGCTGGATGGTGTTCGTAACGCGATTGCTGTCGGTCAGCAGCTCCGCGAGCGCGGGCACGAGATGGTGGGCATACGCCTTGATTCCGGTGACCTCGCTTACCTGAGCATCGAAGCGCGCACGCTGCTTGACGAGGCTGGTTTCGAAAACGCTGTCATCGTTGCCAGCAACGATCTGGATGAACACTTGATTGCCAGTCTCAAGAGACAAGGAGCACAGATCGCCGTGTGGGGCGTTGGTACCAAACTGGCAACGGCCTTCGATCAGCCGGCCTTGGGAGGCGTCTACAAACTGGGCGCGCTGAAAACGGATGACGGCAAATGGCAACCGAAGATAAAACTCTCCGAACAATTGATTAAGACATCGACACCAGGGATCTTGCAGGTCCGCAGGTATCACGACGGCCGCGTCGCGATCGCTGACATGATTTTCAACGAGCTCGAGGACTTGCCAGCAGAACCGACAGTGGTCGATCCGTTGGATGCCACCCACCAACGTCGCACGCACGACGCGAGCGGCCACGAAGATTTGCTAGTTCCTGTCGTACGCAACGGCAGCATCGTCTACGACGTTCCGCCGTTGGATGACACGCGCGACCGTACGCTGCGGCAATTGACCATGTTTCATGCGGGTGTGTTGCGTCACGATAACCCGCACAAGTACCCGGTCGGTCTCGAAAAGCATCTGTACGAACTGAAATCGAAACTGGCGCTTCGCGCCCGCGGCGTGTCCGTTTGAATCGTTAACGAGATGGCATGCGGATGGAAGCCAAACCAGTGAAAGTGCTGATACTTGTCGACATCCAAAACGACTTTGTGCCAGGTGGAGCGTTGGCAGTTGCAGAGGGCGATCTTGTCGTACCGGTGGCAAACACCGTCATGCCACTTTTTGACTTCGTCGTAGCCACCAAAGATTGGCATCCCGCGGATCACCAGAGCTTCGCCAGCCAGCATCCTGGCACTCTGGTGGGCGAGACAATAAAACTTGACGGTTTGCCACAGATCGCTTGGCCGGATCACTGTGTCCAAGGAACCGCCGGTGCGGAATTCCTGGACACGCTGAATGTGGATCACATCGCCGCGGTGTTTGAAAAAGGCACCAACCGAATGATCGACAGCTACAGCGGATTCTTCGACAACGGACACAACCAGTCAACCGGTTTGGGCGATTATCTTCGCAGTCAGCAAGTTACCGACGTGTATGTCATGGGTTTGGCGACAGATTATTGTGTCAAGTTCACCGCCCTGGATGCGATCGAGCTTGGCTTCACAACACACCTCATTCTCGACGGTTGTCGAGGCGTCGAGCTACAACCAGGTGACATCGACGCAGCCGTGAATGACATGCGCACCGCTGGCGTGCGGACAACGAATAGCAGGAGGATTATCGAAAGTGAAGAATGAGGAATTGATAAGTCGTCGAGCGGCAGGGCGTGTTGGCAAGATCGTCGTTAATGCAGTATTTGTTTCGATTTTGGACGCAAGGACCGCCACCACGGGAGCTTGCCTCCGTGGGGCGATGCTCACGACCAGACCGGAAATGTATATCAAGAACCGTCCGCCACCTCCCGAGCTTGCCTCGGTGGAGCGCTGCTCACGACCATTAAGGCTCCTAGCCTGAGCAGCGCTCCACCGAGGCAAGCTCGGGCGGTGGTGAGCGATATTCGTGTTGCGCTTACTGGTTGTGATCATCGCCCCACGGAGACAAGCTCGCGTGGTGGCCAACGCAAACGACCCGAGCGCAACCGTGTAGGTCAACTAGCGAAGGCGAGTGAAGGAACTGCCGCCGGCGCTCAAGTTACTGGAATTGAGCCTCGGATCGAGAAACAACCATGGCATTCTCTCTGGACCAAGTTGCTCCGTGGGGCCGGTCATTTACGGAATACCAGCGCATGTTCGCCCTGACCCAAGAAGATCTGAAGACGCGTATCCTCGGCTGCGCGGATGGTCCAGCTAGTTTTAATGCGGAGGCCACCGAGCGTGGCAGCGAGGTCGTTTCTGTCGATCCTATCTACGGTTTTAGCCGGCCAGAAATCCGCGATCGAATTCATGCGACCTTTCCGCGGATAATGGAGCAAACCCGTCAAAACCACTCCGAGTTCGTGTGGACAGAACATGCGTCCGTCGACGAACTTGGCCGTGCCCGAATGGAATCCATGGAGCGATTTCTCGACGACTTCGACGCGGGTCGGAATAGTGGTCGGTATTTAGCCGCCGAGCTGCCCGTGCTGCCGTTTGACGATCGCGCATTCGAGTTAGCTCTTTGTTCTCATTTTCTCTTTCTGTACACAAATCATTTCAGCCAAGAATTTCATGTGGATTCGATTGTCGAGTTATGTCGGGTTGCCAACGAGGTGCGAGTCTTTCCGTTACTTGAACTGGGAAGTGCTCCCTCGCGCCATGTGACTCCAGTTGTCAAGACACTAATGCGGATCGGATTCCGGGTAACGACTGAAACGGTCGAGTACGAATTCCAGCGAGGAGGCAATCAGATGCTGCGAATTCTTCGAAAAGAAGCATAAAGGACAATCAAAGCTACTCGGATATCGATGCCATCGTTGAGTTTCTCAAATCCCTCAGTGGCGAGCCGTTGGAAATCGAACAGCCAAGATTGCCATAGCCGCGGCAAGCGGAGTTTAGCGGCTTTTTGGGCCCCAAAAAACAAAACGCTTGCACGATTTGTTGGAATCCTGTAACACCGTTCTAATGGCGCGTCCTTATTCGGCCTTTCCCACATCCGGGGCATTACGATGTCGGTGAAGCACTCGTTTCGCGGTTTGACGCTCATCGAGTTACTCGTTGTGATGAGCATTATTGGAATCCTGATCGCACTGGTATTGCCCGCCGTACAGTCGGCGCGAGAGAGCGCGCGGATGACCCAATGCAAAAATCATCTCAAGCAAATCCACCTCGCGGCAACGTCGTGGGCCACGGCCAATAACCAAAAAGTACCCGGTTATGGTACATTCCAAAAGATTCCTTCCGCTAAAGCGAAGCCGACTCCGATCGATGTCAAGTATTCGCCTGGCCACAGTTGGGTCGTTACCGTTTTGTCGTTCTTGGAAGAAGACAATATCTCCACGGATTGGGAGTACGGGAAATCTTGGCGGCAAAATGGCAATCGTGAGTTGGGCGAGATTGATTTAGCTATCCTCAAGTGCCCGAGCGAGTCTTCGCTGACACTCGCTGACTTGAACTATGTCATTAATGCCGGATTCGGCAGTGTATCCATCTTGATCGACTATGATCGAATGGACTCACAGCAACTGTTGCCGAGCGAGTCACAAATGCACTTGCACGATCGCATACCCATTGACTGGAATCGCAATGGAGTGACACCTGGGCTGCCACCGCTGTACGAGGATCGAGAAGACGCCAAAATCACGCAAGATACGGGCGTTGCGTGGGCACAGGTGGGTTCGCGCAACTTTAGCTGCCGCATAGACCAGATCCGTGACGGTGCCAGCCGTACTTTCCTGTTCGGCGAAAACTACCGCACTGGATTTGCGGCTCGTGATGGTTCGGCACAACACAATTGGAGCAACCCGTCGATCAACAGTTGCGCGTTCGTTTATCCAGTCTATACATTGGAAACCAACGGGAGCAATTTCAATGACCCGCCGCCGTCATGGTACGCCAGCGGTTTGCCGAATACCGAGGCAAGTTTGCACTTTGACACGGTTGCACCATTCCTTTCGTCACACCATCCTGGCGTAGTGAACGTCG
>CBDUAB010000042.1:0-9819 GCA_965365045.1 uncultured Planctomycetales bacterium | reverse complement strand
CATCTTCCTAGGCCAACCTCAATTTGCCACCTTCTTCGCTTCTTCTAATGGCTCGATATACAAGCGATAGACGTCACTCAATATGGCATGGTCGCTGAAAACAGCCACTGTCCGCCAACTTGGCCACGCTCGGCTCGCGTGATCCACCCAAAAAATCCTTTACGGGCGACTATCTGCCACTCAATGCCTTTGCATTCTGGTTTGTCACCGTGTTGATTGTAGTAATTATGATGGCTTAGCTGAGGTGACCGTCTCCGCGACGAACGATTTGAAAAAACGGCGCAAAGACCGCATCGAGCAGCAACCGAACCTGGTATCACGGACTGGAGGAGGTGGCACCAGAACACGCCACGATTGGGGTCAGCCCCTGTCGAAAAAAGGCAATCATGCAACTCGCACACATCATCATATTGGCGATCATTCAGGGATTTGCCGAATTCCTTCCGATCAGTTCGTCAGGGCATGTCGTTATCGCCAATGCGCTGCTGAAGAGCAATCTCGAAGTGGCCGATGTCAATATCTTTCTTCATGCTGGGACACTATTGTCCATTCTGGTCATTTACTTCCACCACATCCTCAGGCTACTTGGCGAAGATCGACGTACGATACCGTTGTTGATCGTCGGCACGCTTCCGGTTGTCATTGTCGGTTTGGTGGTAAAGAAGTTTTGCCAACCGATACTTGAGAACGTGTTGCTGGCAGGTTTCATGCTAATCGTGACCGGCGTCATTTTACGGTTGGCATCAAGATTTCAAGCGGGTAAATTGCGTTATCCCGAACTGGGTTATAATCGCTCGTTCATGATTGGGCTTTCGCAAGCTTTTGCCATCCTGCCAGGCATCTCCCGGAGTGGAACGACAATCTCATGCGGTCTCGGATCTGGCTTATCCCGTAGTGATGCGGCGACCTTTTCATTCTTGCTGGCAATTCCTGCTATCGGTGGGGCCACGACGCTAGAGATATTTGAAATCGTCACGGGCACGGGATTGGCCACGCCATTGAGCCATTTGCTGATTGGCACATCGATTTCTTTCGTGGTCGGACTTTTCTCGCTTTGGTGGCTGCTGCGGTGGCTGCAAAAAGGCCGCTTGGAATACTTTTCCTATTGGTGCATCCCACTCGGCATTGGCATTGTGGTTTGGCAGCTTTTTACCTCGCTGTGGCCGTTGTCCTAGAGCCATCCGACATTCAAAAGACCGCCCGTAAGGCATACAATACGGTCAGTGGTCGCACTCTGCCGCCAGCCTACGTTCGGAATGGACAGTAGAGCGAAAGCGTTTCAGATAAGAAAGGTTGAAAACATGCAGGTGGATGTCCACCAAATAAAAGATCGTGTTGCCGAACAATCCGACACCATTCACCGTTTGCGTGGCGAGTTGGCCAAAGCTGTTGTGGGCCAAGAGGAAATGATCTCGCGGTTGTTGGTTGGAGTGTTGACCGAAGGACATATCTTGCTCGAAGGTGTGCCTGGTTTGGCCAAAACGACCGCAATCAAGACCTTGGCGGCAGCGTTAGACACTGATTTTCAACGTGTCCAGTTTACGCCGGATTTACTTCCGGCTGACCTGATCGGCACCATGATCTATCTTCCAGCGGATAGCACGTTTACTACGCGCAAGGGTCCAGTTTTCGCCAATTTTGTGTTGGCTGACGAGATCAATCGAGCGCCTTCCAAGGTGCAGTCCGCTTTGCTGGAAGCGATGCAAGAACGGCAGGTCACGATCGGTGACCAGACGTACCCATTGCCACGTCCCTTTCTTGTGATGGCGACGCAAAATCCGATTGAGCAGGAAGGCACATATCCGTTGCCCGAAGCGCAGGTTGACCGCTTCATGCTCAAAGTCAAAATTACCTACCCGAGCAACGTCGAGGAACGCAAAGTCCTGGATAGGGCACTGGACGAAACGTCTCGACCGATCCAAACCGTGCTGACGCCGCAAGACCTTGCCAACATGCAAGACGTCGTTAAGTTGATATACATCGATGATCAAGTCAAAGAATATGTCCTTGCGATCGTCCAGGCGACGCGCGATCCGCTCAAATACCAGCTCAAGGAGCTTGCGCCGTTGATCGATTTTGGCGCTTCTCCGCGGGCCACGATTTACCTAGGCGTGGGTGCGCGCGCGTTGGCGTTCTTGAACGGTCGCGGTTACGTCACACCCCAAGATGTCAAGGACGTTGCCCTCGATGTTTTGCGTCATCGCGTGATCTTAACATTCGAAGCCGAAGCCGAGGAAATGACGAGCGACGATGTTGTTCAGAAAATATTGAATACGGTACCGGTGCCCTAATTGCTAAGTCATCGGCCACATGATTCGGCGACGAAATCCTCACGAGAATATTGTGCCGTAGTTGCCAAGTCATAGCACATAATCAAGCGACGAAATTCCCAAGAGAATATTGTGCCGTAGTTGCCAACGAAATCATGGCCACACAAACTATCGCTGAAATCCTCAAGAAAGTCCAGCGCATCCAGATCGTCGCCAATCGCGCGGTGGATAGCCTGATGGCAGGGCATTACAAAAGCGCCTTTCGTGGCCGCGGCATGGAATTCGAGGAAGTTCGCGAGTACCAGCCGGGTGATGACGTGCGCACGATCGATTGGAACGTCACCGCGCGGGCTGGTGACGCGTATGTCAAGCAATTCCGCGAAGAGCGCGAGTTGACTGTGCTTTTTCTCGTCGACGTTTCCGCCTCAGGTGCCTTTGGTACTCGCGATCAATCCAAGCTCGAATTAGTGACGGAAATCGCTGCCTTGCTGATGTTTTCGGCGCTCCGCAACAATGATAAGGTTGGCGTCGTGCTGTTCGCGCACGAAGTCATCCAATACTTTCCGCCACGCAAAGGTAAGGCGAACGTCCTGCGCCTGATCCGCGAGTTATTGGCGATCGTTCCCGTGCACCGCGAGACGGACTTGGCCGCAGCGCTCCAGTTCCTGAATCGAGTGCAAAAGCGGCGCGCGGTTGTGTTCTTGATCAGCGACTTCATCGCTGAAACGCCTCAACGGGCGTTGAGTGCCACGAATCGCCGCCACGACCTCATCGCGATAAGGGTGACCGATCCGCGCGAGCAGTCCCTGCCCGATGTCGGCATTATCACACTCGAAGACGCCGAAACGGGCGAAGTGCGTGAAATCGATACTCGACACCAACGTGTTCGTCAGCTTTTCCAGAAGTGGGCGGAAAAGCAAGACGCCGACACAAATGACATTTTGAAAAGAGCGTCCATTGACCAATTGCCGGTGAGCACCGCCGAACCGTATGCCGCGAGCTTACGTAGGTTCTTTGAGTCGCGAGAACGACGATTTCGCTAATTCGGTTCAGTCTTCCCAGCATGAAATCCGACGCCATGAATATTCTTTTCACTGCTCAGAACAGCATTTGCCAAATCGCCATCGCCGTCACGTTGGCCTCCGTTGTTGGCTGCGCACCAACGAAAGAAGCGGCTGACGAATCCGACGACGACGTGGCCCGGTCGGTTGTCGAACGTGGACCGTTGCGTGTGACGGCAGAAGTCGCGCCCGCCCAATCGCGTTTGTCTGATGAGCCGACCCTAACGCTGACGTATGAATACGAGACCGGAGTTGTTGTCACCAAACCGCCTTTTGGTGAGTCACTTGGCGAGTTTGCCATTTTGGGATTTCGCGAACCCACAAGCACGCTCAACGGCGATCGTCAAGTTGAACAGCAGGTGTACCATCTTGAGCCAACCACAACGGGCGACCTCACCATAGCGCCGATCACGATTACATTTCGTGACCAGCGACCGGGCGGCGACGGTCTGGAACATCAGCTAGAGACGGAGTCACTCACGATCACTGTAACGACGATGGTTGGCGCGGAAGCGCCCTCGCTTACGGATCTGCGACCGCCGGCGAGCCCCGTCAAGATTCCTATGGAGATCGGTTTTAGTTGGCTGTGGTACTTGTTTGTTCCGTTGGCCATTAGCGCCTTTTGCGCCTGGTTGTGGCGACGACGAAAACCGTCCGAAGTTGTTCAGCCGCGACGTTCGCCACGAGAAATCGCCGAGGAATCGCTGTCCGATCTCGAACGATCTGACTTAGCGCAGTCCGACATCAAGCTGTTCTATGTTGACTTGACCGGCATTGTACGTCGCTATCTTGAACAGACGACGGGCGTGCGGGCGCCCGAGGAAACCACGGAAGAGTTCCTGCGCGATATCAGCAACCACAACGCTTATGGCGTGGAAGTGCGCAACCGTCTGCAGGAATTCCTGATTTCCGCGGATCTTGTCAAATTCGCCGGCCATCAGCCGTTGCCAGAAGACGTCACTACTGCATTGGAGCGTGCGCGCCGCTTTGTCCAGACTAGTTGGCTACAGACGCGGGCGGAGGTAGCGGCGTGACGACATTTCGCTTTCAAAATCCATGGGTCTTCGCCCTGTTGATTCCTTTGATCGTTGGCTATTTGCTCGTAAGGCGACGCCAGCGCCCCACGGTGATGTACTCTAGCGTCGAACTATTGCGCGATTTGCCACAAACCTGGGCTCAGATTCTTAAGCGTTTCTTGCCGCTGTTCCGCTTCCTCGGAGTAGCACTTGCAATTGTTGCGCTAGCCCGTCCGCAACTGGGTGAGGAAGAATTCCGCGTGCGCACCGAGGGCATCGCGATCGAAATGTGTCTCGACCGTTCGGGCTCGATGCTGGCCCTCGACTTTTCAAATGACGCACACCGAATGACGCGATTGGACGCCGTAAAAAATGCATTTCGCGACTTTGTTGTCGGCACCGAGGGCCTGGCAGGGCGCCCTGATGACTTGATCGGTTTGATTGTGTTTGGTGGATTCGCCGATGCCAAATGTCCGCAAACGCTCGATCACGGCACGCTGATTGAGATTCTGGAATCGACCGAAGTTGCCCGACCTGTTTTTGATCGGCAAGGAAATGTGATCAACGAGGATCTGTGGCAGGAAGAGCAGTCGACGGCCATCGGCGATGCGGTGGCGTTGGCTGTCGATCGTCTACGCGATTTGGATTCCGCGTCCAAGGTCGCCATCCTTTTGTCCGACGGTGCGAATACTACGGGCGTTATCAGTCCAGCAGAGGCAGCCGCCGTTGCCAAAGAATTTGGTATTAAGATCTACACGATCGGCGTTGGCCATGACGGTATGGCGCCGTTTGAGACGCGCGACGTTTTTGGTAGGACGCGACTTGAGTCACGCCCGGTCACGATGGACGAAGAGACGCTCGAAATGTTGGCGGAGACAACGGATGGAAGATACTTCCACGCTGAAAACTCCGAGGCTTTGCAGCGAGTTTACGAAGAAATCGATAAACTGGAGACAACACAAACCGAAGGGCTTATGTTTGCCCACTACCGCGAACGCTGCCAGCTCGCCCTGCTTCCAGCGATCGCGTTGCTCATGGCCGAATCCGTGCTCGGCTGCACTTGGTTCCGCACACTGCCGTAGTCCTGATCCCCTGCACCCAGATTACCGATTACCGAATCCTGAGTACTGATCGCTGATCCCTGATCCCTGATCCCTGGACCATGCACTGGCATTCACCAAACTGGCTCTGGTTACTCTGGCTATTGCCCATCGTGGCGTGGTTAATGATCCGAGCCCAGCGAAAGCGACAGATGGCAGCGCGAGCCTTTGCGGCCGGCAGTATGCGTATGCGATTGTTACCGGAAACCAGTGCGGGGCGAATGTGGACAAAAGGATCGTTGCTGATATCGGGCCTAGCGCTGTTAATCGTGGCTGCCGCACGGCCTCAATACGGTGTTTATTATGAGCAAGTTGTCCAGCGGGGCGTTGATCTTTTCGTGCTTTTGGATGTGTCACGTTCCATGCTCGCCGAAGACATTGCCCCGAATCGGTTGGAGCGAGCCAAATCGGATATCGTTGATTTGCTCGAACGAATTCCGCGTGATCGGGTCGGCTTGATCGTGTTTGCCGGCAAGCCGATCTTGCATGTACCGCTGACGAACGATCATGCGTTCTTTCGGTATATGCTCCGAGACGTGGACACGGACAGCGCGCCCATCGGTGGTAGTTTAATTGGCGATGCCATTCGGCAAGCGTTGGCGGCGATGGAACCACGCGGTGATCGTGATCAAGTCATTGTGCTGATTACCGATGGCGATGATCATGATTCGTTCCCAGCCGACGCGGCCAAGGCGGCGGCCGAAAGGGGAGTTAAAATCATCGCCGTCGGGCTCGGTGATGCCCATGAAGGTGCGCGAATTCCGGTCCATAACCCAACGGGAGGCCGGGGTTTTGTCAAGGACAAAGAAGGGAGCGAAGTCTGGTCAAAAATGCAGGAAGAATTGCTCAAGGAATTAGCGCTGACGACATCCGGCGCGTACGTACCCGCGCGAACCATGGCCTACGATTTGGGACAAATCTACGACGACCATTTAGCGGGGCTGACACGTGGCGAAATTCGTACGGAAAAACGGCGTCGATTTCGCGAACAGTTTCAGTGGTTCATTGCTCTCGGGTTAGCGTTGTTGTTTGTCGATTGGACATTGGTTCGTTTTCGTTCCCGCGCGGCGATCGCGCTAGCGTTGTTCATTGCGAGCAGTTTTGCATCGCCGGCGCTGGCGGACGACACGTCGCGTCAAATGCGCGATGGAATGAATGCCTTTGATGACGGTGATTTTTCCACTGCCGCCGAATTGTTTGCGGCCGCGTCGGCGGTGGATCCCGACGATCCGCGCATCACATTCAACGAAGGCTGCGCGCAAGCTGCCCAACAAGCTGGCGAAGAAGCACGCGACCTGTTCTATAAATCGGCTTTGGCTCGGGATCCTGTCTTATCCGCCGACTCGCATTACAATCTCGGTTGCCTGGCCGCGAGCGAAGCGCAACGCGAATTGGGCGAAGAACCGTTGCAGGCCGGTCCGGATCAGCGCCGATCGGGACTTGCCCTGTTGAACCGTGCCGCGGGGCATTATCGTGATGCACTGCGTTTCGACACGAACCACGCCGACGCGCGTCACAACCTCGAGACAATCCGTCTCTGGATCAAACAAATGAAGGCCCTTTGGAAGAAGCGTGATCGAGAACAGCAACGCAACGAGCAAAGCCTGTTACAAATGCTCAAGGATCTGGACTCGCGGCAGTCAGATTTACGTTCCTCATTGATGGAAACTTTGCAGCAGCCCGCATCTCCGTTGCGACAACAACGATTGGATGAGCTGCAAAAGCAACAGCGGGGTTTGGTTGATGAAATCGAACCGTTAAAGAAAAAGATCTCGGTCGAGCTGTCCGCGATGGGACAATCGGGTCAAGCTGGCGGAGCTACCGCCGGCGGCGGTCCACCAGTGGACGATGTGAATCGAGCGATAGATATTCTCAATCAATGGACCGACGAATTGCATGATTCTTTTCTGCGTGCTGCCGACAACATTGCTGCCGACGAACACACTACGGCGCGTCAGGCGCAACGTGAAAGTCTGGAAACCGTCAATCAAATGTATGTGGCTGTGGCACCTTTTCCTGATCTGCTGCAAACGGCGCTAATGTCGCAAAAGAGCCTTGTGGGCCAATCGCAAAATATTTTGGGTATTGGCCCCGGTGATGACGCTGAGGATAAGGATGACGTAGAAACCGACACTGATGAACATCAGTCGATCGATGACGCATCGCCAGTACCGCCGCGGCCCGATCCGGATGAACTGTCCTGGCGGCAGCATCGTGTTGGCGGTTGGGCAGGCGCTTTGGAATCCAAAGCGACCCAACAGCTCCCGGTAATGCAGCAGCAGATGTCTGAACGTAGAGACGAGCAAGCTGCGAATGCTCAGCAGCAGGACGATCCAGACGCGGCAGGCACCGATCCTGCCGAGGACGACCAACCACCGGATAATGTGTCCCAGTTGGAGCCTTTAATTGAATCGTTACAACGTGCGGTTGAGTTGGCGCCCCAAGTGCAGACTTTGGCCTTATCAGCAGCCGGTCATGTCCGTGACAGCGAGTTCGAAATGGCCTTGCCGAAACAAGAGCAAGCATTAAAACTTCTGGAGAAAATTGCGGAGACTTTGCCCAAAAACGATCAATCTCGGCAACAGAATCAGCAGCAAAAACAAGATCAAAAAGAACAGGAACAACAGGACGAGTCGCAGCAGCAGCAACAGCAGCGGCAAAACGACGACCAAGATTCTCAACCGCAAGACGAACCGGAACAGCGAGACAAGCCCGAACAGCAAGACCGAAGTCAGCAGCAGGACGCTGGCCAGCAGCAGAAACAGGATGAACAGGAACCGGGTCAGCATGGTCGGAAAGATCAACCAGACCCTCCCCAGGCAAAAATGACGCCTGCCCAGGCCGAGGCAATATTGCAGCGCGTGCGAGATCGCGAGCGACGGCATCGGCAGGTCGAGAAGCAGATGCGTCGGTTGCTAGAAAAAAGAGTCGCGCCGGAACGAGATTGGTGATTCTTGAGAAAATTTATGGCGTTTAGAAAGGCAGTGGTGAGCCTGTTGTTCATGACGGCAGCAGGGCGATGCGTGTGCGCACAGGATGAGCCGTCGCGCGTGATTACGCAAGTTTCACCGAACCGCATCTACGAAGGGCAATCGGTCGATTATCGAGTGATCCTTCGCAATATGGAACCGCGTAAGCCTGAGCTGGAAGGTTTTGACGACTTTGATGTTCAGTTTGTAACAGAGAATACTTCCGAACGAACGATCATTCGCAACGAGAATGGCTTGCGAACCGTGATTAGGCGAGTTGATCACGAGTATGTTTACCAATTAGTGCCGCGCAAAACCGGACAACTGACGATTCCGTCGCCGCGCGTAAAGACTGGGAATAGCGATCTCAGCGGCGATTCGCTCACGCTCGTAGTAATTCCGGCGGCTGAACAAGACGTCGTATTCTTGCAAGTTACAACGAATCGCGAAAAAGTTTTCCGAGCGCAGCCGTTCACGGTTTCGTTGACCGTCACGATCAAGTCTCTTCCCAAGCCATTGGCGCACAAGAATCCGCTTGCGATTAGCGCCGGTGAACGGAATCGCTTTCCCAGCATTTTTCGTCGCCGTCAGCAGCTTCGTCCACCGCAATTACAGATCATGTGGTTTGGCGACGAGCAAATCCCCGCCGGCCTCGCACCTGAGAAAAGCTGGCGGGATGAGTTGCTCCCGCTGCAAAATGCGGAATCAATCGGCTTTCGTGTGAATAACATCGGCACCCAATTGCCGATCGCGATGTTCGACGACGTTGACGTCGCCTTTATGCCGCGACCAAGCAAGGTGCGACGTAACGATGCCGACGGGAAGCCAACCGTTTACTGGGAATTCACTTTTGCACGCACGCTGGTTGGGCAGCGGGTCAATAACTATGAGTTTCCTCCCGTGACACTTCAAGGTACGTTTGCGACAGGAATCTCGGGCGGTAAACTTGTCGGCGAGCAGATATTTGCAGTCTCCAATCCAATTTCGATCACGGTGCGGGATGTCCCCACGGAAGGGCGGCCAGCGAATTATATCAACGCTATTGGTAAGTTCGAGTTTACGAGTCAACTCACGCCAGCTTCCGCACATGTCGGCGATCCACTCACATTGACACTGACATTGCGAGGTGTCGGTACGCTCGACGAAGCGACACCGCCCGATTTGGCGGCCATTCCCGAGATCACTCGGTACTTTCGGTTGCATGCGCCGTCGAGCGAAATGCGCGATGGTGAGCGTGTTTTCACTTATGCCATTCGACCACTTTCGACAGAATCGAGCGAGTTCCCTTCTGTTGAGGCGGCGTATTTTGACGTGGATCGCGAAGCGTATGTGCCCCTGATGACGTCCGCGATTCCCCTTGAGGTCAGTTAGTCGCGGCATCTGAACACAACCGACATCGTGAC
>CBDUAB010000041.1:0-9827 GCA_965365045.1 uncultured Planctomycetales bacterium | reverse complement strand
ACATTCTCTTCCGAGTCGCCCCACGATTACGCGCGCTAGTCGTCATCCAGCCGTTTTGCTTTGATGTTCCGATACGAAACCTTGCTGTCTGGATCATGTGCCTGGAATGCGAACAAGCCTTCGGAAAGCTGCCGATCTGGGCGGTCGAGGTCATCCGGCTCTGTGTAGTCCGAGATGGTTTTACCATCGATTTTGATGACAATGTGTTTTCCTTTGACAATCACGTCGTACGTGAACCAAGTTCCGTCCTTGGCGACTGCGTCAAAGTTGTCTTGCACATTGTACAGGCCACCGGTTTTCTTTGGATCACCGTGCGTGTTGTTAACTTGCGCTTCGTAACCGCGATTCGGCCAGCCTTCTTCAAGGTATTTTGTGTGGAAGTAGATTCCGGAGTTGGCCTTGGGCTCCGTTTTGACTTCGGCTTGGAAATGAAAGTTCTTGTACACCTCCGAACCATCACCCGAGCCGACATAGAACGCATGGGAACGCGGACCATGTGTAACGAGGTGGCCATCCTCAACATAGACTGAATCTTTGTTTTCGCTAACCTTCCAACCCGTGAGGTCTTTACCATTAAACAAAGTCTTCCAGCCATCTTCCTCAGCCAGACAAACTCCATTCAATAAACCAAACGCGAAAGCGACTAAAGTGAGTGTGAAGCGTCGCATAATATCCCTTCAACATGAATTGTTACGAAAGCTGTCATTGCCAAGCCCGTAAGCTTACATGATTGACTTCAGGCATGCCAGCAGCGCTGCTCTACTCAGCCGCGGAGCGGCTGCCGCTTGGCGAGCCGCTGATTGGAAAACCCGCGGGTAGCGGTCGCGCGGCTGCGAGAAAACCGCGTTGCCAAAGGAATTCTTTGAATTGCCGCAGGTCCGCATAACTGTCCGGATAAGTCCAGACAGTAATCGTAACCTCATTCGAATCGAACTGCGACAAGCGGGTCAGAAAATCAGAGCCTTCCGTTAGCGCGCGCTCGGTCGGCACTCCGAGGATTTCGGAAATGGGCAAGAGAACAAAGTTGTCCAACTCGACCATCGTGCGCCGAACTGGGCCTGATTCCGTACGCATCGTACGCTCGACCCTGCGAAGCTTGTAACGCAAATAGTAATCGTTTATCGGTCCGATCGTTTCCGTGATGGCCGGAGCGTTTTCGAGTTTCCACGATTTGTTCTTCGCTTCGTTCTTGAACTGTTGCACCAGTTCCTTCATTGGCACGTAAGACAGACGGCCGGAATGCAGACGAAAATGTTCTTCGCGGCCAAACACGGTTTGGGCGAGCGGGGTAGGGCGGTGGGGCAGAACGATGGGTTCCGGGACGCTATCGTCCACGCTATCAACTTGTTGCTGCAGGTTCAAAAGCTCTTCTCGGGCCGCATGCAGTTGTTGTTCGGCTAGATTGTGGGCTTGCTCAGCGGCCGCCATTCGTTGCTGTTCTTCCGCCGATTCGCGTTCTCGCAAAGTCAGCGCGACCAGCAGATTGTCACGCTGTGACCGTTGAAGGGTGGATTGCTGATCGACGTTGTCGATTTGCTGGTCGATCTCATGGGCACTCTGGCGCATCTGAGCCGCCTGTCTTTGCGGGCCCTCGACGTCCGGCAATTCCAATGGTGGCGCTAAAGCGGTTGGCGGCAGTGCGGCGGTTGCCATGGGAGCTGGCGAAGAATCGAGATCTCGTATAGCAGATTTACTCCGGATGTCCGTTGCATCTCGTTCATATAGCGAAGATGTCTCTGAAGCTTGCGCGGAATTCCGACTCGCTTTCTGAGCGCGAACGCCAAGCACCATGATGAGGATCACCAAGATGCCTATTAAATTGGCGACGATATCCAGAAAGGAATCGTAACCGGGCGTGTCTTGTTCCGTGTTGATCGGGCGCTTCATGTGTTTTACATGCGGATCGCTGTCATTTGGCAGCGAACTCCCTTGTGATGGTGGTTAAGAAGGCGTTAAAAAAAACGTCCGTTTCTGTTTCAAAACTAACGGTAGCCCGCATCGCGCACCTCGCACCTCGCATCCCGCATCTCACACCCCGTACCCGCTGACGACCCTATCGCCGCTGCAATTCGATGCCACTGTCTTGGAGCAACGATGCCAACTCGCGAAATCGCATCTCGCCGTCGGGCGTTACGGCGACTTCCATCGTAGGCTTCCAATAAACACCGGGACCAGCAACTCCCCAGTCTTCGATCCGTTGCCAGATCGAAGTTACCATGGATTGCACGGCGTCGACGGTGCCGTGACCGAACGAGATAGCCAGCGGCACTTCGTTCGTGCCAGGTTCCGCTTGGAGTACGAGTTGATCACTGTTGACGGTGACATACAACGGTCGGCGTATCGGAATCGCCCCGCGCGCAACGTTTGGTAGTGCCCAATCGCGGCCCCGAGTTCCGGCAAGGCTGGCGGGCGTTGCGTTGCCGCCTTGGGATTTTGTAACCTGCGATGAAGTGGACGATGAAGTGGACGATGAAGTGGACGATGAAGTGGACGAGGCATCCGAATTTACGGCGGAAGGCATGGGCTGAAAGCTACTGGCGCGATCGTTTTCGGCGTGGTTTCCGTCGACGGGATTGCCGTCGGTTGGGCTGCCGAGGGTTAGGCTATCGTTGCTGGTTTCGCCCGAGGTCCGTGGGGCAAGTGCCGCGATACCATTCTGACTGGGCGGCACTGCGGATTTTGAACCCGACGAACTCGCCTGCGCGGATCTTGACCCCGACCCCGACGCGCTGGCCCGCGCGGATTTCGACCCCGACCCCGCAAAGTTCGATCCGGAAAAACTCGATTTACCAGTCGATCTGGAGGGACCGCCCTCGCGAACGAAGCCGCCGTTTTGGCGCGAAGCGCGATACACGGGCCCGCCAGATTTCTGAATGGCAATAAGGCCTTTCATTTTTTGTTGCTGCTGGCGAGACAGCCCAACCGCTCGTTCGATTTCCGCCGCCAGCCGGTCGTCGGCCGGTGGATACGAAAGTGTCAAGCCGTTGGGAATCAATTCGTAGCCAAATTCATCGTCCCACGATCGCAACGCTTGACGGCAAGCCCCGTAGGCTGTTTCTCCGCCCGGCCTCACCACCAACAGTGGATACGGTTCACCACGTTTCGTATCGCCTGCCGTTTTCAACCAGTATTCGCGAACGGCGCGCAATGCGGCGGCCAACGGATTGCCAGCGCTTCGCGTCAACATAAAGTCGTCCGCGTCGAGGCGCACGCCTTCGGGTTGGATTATCACAGCATCCGGTAGACATTCAACGTAAATTGGACGCCGTGTTGTACCTCGAGACCCTGTATAAGGGACGAGCTGATATGTGCCGCTCCGCGACGCGGCGAGTTGCTGGGCTGATTTCAGCTGTTGTTCCTTTGCCGTGATCTGTTGTTCGATCCGTGCCAATTCAGCATGGATCGCCGCGAGGGGTGCGTCTGATTGGCCGGCTCCCGTTTGCTGGGCGTCTTGTTCGAGCTGATCGAGCTGTGCGGTGAGGCGACGCGTATGTTCTTCGAGATGGCTCAATTCGAGCCGTTTTTCGCTGAGTCGCTGTTGCGTCCTTTCACGTGATTCGGCCAGCATCTGTATCTCCCAGAGGTACTTGTCGCGTTCCTGTTGGGCGCGACTGACTTCCTCGGGAGTTGGGCCGGCGGGCAATAACTGAGGTAGTTCGATCGCTTCTTCGCTGGCTAGCGGTTCGTTGTTAGGCGGTGGTGTGAGTTGGGCAGCGTCCGTCGGTGTCGGCGGTCCGTCGATGCTTACGACCTCCGTCGCTTCAACACGCGCTTGCTGCACCACGACCACAAGCAAGACGATCAGCGCACCCATCGTGCAAATCAGCACGGCGAGAAAGGGAAGCAGAGTTACTGGGGCGTCTTGAGGACGCGGCCGCACTCGCCTCATGCGGCTTGCTCCGTATCATCGGCGCCGAGACTGTCGCGGTCGTCGCCGTCACGATCGTATAGTCTGAGTCGTGGACGTTCGGCAGCGTCCGCCAGACGTGACGTGAACAGATTCACGGCACCCGTCAAGTTTGTCAGGGTGTCTTCTAGATGTTGGGTTTGGTTCAGTGCATCCAGGTTGTTGTTCAGCGCCCGCTGCAGACGGGTAATGTCCGCGCTGCCTTCGATCGTCTTCAACAAGATATCACCTTGGCGCGCGAGTTCGGCTTGTTGATCACGCATGACGCGCGCATTTTCAGTTAACACTTCTTCGACTTGATTCCAACGTCGATGAACCCGTTCGGCCGAAGATTCTTCGGCACGCGACAGATTGTTGACGTGATCGATTGCCGAGGCACGCAGCGTGTCGTCGACATTGGTGCGCATGTGCTCAACGGCCGCGTCAACAACGTATTGCCATTTTTCCTGCGCGGTGGCGATGGCCTCTTTGAGCGAGTTTGCGTTTTGTTCGGCAACGCGATCCATCGACGCCGTAACGGCTTCGGCAAGCCGACCCATGTCGAGCGCATCGAAGAGCGCCGGTACGTCGGCGGTGCCTGCTGCCGGCGGATGTGCTGCCGGTACCGCGCCTGAGGAAGTCTCGTAATCCAGAACGGGATCGTGGAAACGCCCTATCAGTTCCGCGGCGACGCGCTGGTCAACGGCTGTGAGCAATTCAATTTCTAACTGATTCGCCGCAAATTGAAAAAACATCAACGCGACGGACAGCGACAGGGCTAACGCGGTGGTATCAAACGCGATGCTGAGACTCGCCAGAAGGCCTTCCATTGCCTTTTCCGGTGTTTCGACAAGCGCGATCGGTGACAGGTTGCCGAGTGCCAGCGTGATGCCGATGACCGTTCCCAAAAAGCCGAGCATCGGCGTGGCCCAGATAATGATGCGGACCAGGCCAAAATCAGAATACTGTCGCGCGGCGTCTTGATCGGATAGATGCTTGAGTTCTTCCTCTAGGTCGGCGACGCTCTCTTTTTGGATGACGTAATTCAACGCCGATTGCAGACGGCAAACGAAATAGCATTGGCGGACGCGTGCGGGCAGCTCCTTCAGCGGCGCGAGCATATCCGCTGCCGCCGCGATTTCTTGTCTTTCGGTAGGCCGAGACGCGAATTCCACCCGGGACATAGTGCCGAACTGCCCCATGACCCCGCTAGCCTTGCCAAGAATCGCCACCACTCCCACAAAGAACATGGCGGTTTCGATGTACTCGACGGGGTGTCCAGCAAAGTAGCGGCGCACGAACGGGCTATCGATGACGTTGAAGTGAATTAGTGCGTAGAATCCCGCACAGAGCCCGAGTCCCCAGAGTAAGGACCACCCGAGCGTATCGAGTATCACACCTACAATACTGTTTTTTACCGGCCTGGACACTGCTGGCTCCTTGTTAACCCGTTGCCCAATCTGCGCGCCCACCAGCGCGCTTCCGCCAGCAATCATCGGCGCATCGGTTCCTATCGGTTGAATCGATTTGGATGGGACTTATGTTTGGGCAAGATAAGTGGAACATGCAAGCATTGCCGCCAGTCGACAAACGCCAGACGAGACAAAGACAAACACGAAATGCGCGGAAAAGATTACCAAAGTCGCAAGATCAGAACGGCCGATAGTTCCTACCATCAGCCGCTTGCCAGTGGTTGATGACTGGTAAACAACATATGTTGTTTTCCCAGGGGGGACGAAGGTCCGGTTATGCCATTTGGCATACCGGGCCTGTTTTTTTTGCCTGACTCTTCGCACCGCCACACACGGCGCCAAATTCGTGTAGAATGAGGAGAGTTCAGGCTTTCGGCACATCGGGACTTTTGGGTTTCTGTTGAAACACTATCTTGGCCCGATATCCGCATTTCGAGGGATCGTTCGCCCGTTGATTGCCTAACCTTTTCGGCGGCGGATCGAGTGCTCGACGTGTTTCTGGACATGAGGACGTGTTTCTGGACATAAGACTGTTTCCGGATCACAGATATGCGGTATCTCTTTTTGCCAGGCTGCCGGCACTCGGTAGCTTGGAGTGAATCGCCGCGATTTGCCCACCAACGACTGTAAGGGTCGTGCAACGCATTTCATAAAGAGAGGACACTTTGATGAGTCGGTCTTTTCACCAACCGCCGGTTGCGTGCTTGTCGCACAAATTCGCCGTCGCGTTCACAACGCTGGCCGTTATTTTCGGTTTCGTGTCTGCCACCAGCGCCCAAAACGAGTTCATCAAGCAATTGATTGGAAACGATGTTGAGGAAATTGGTCCGCAATACAAAGGGCTCGAAGATGCGGTGACCCAGTTTCTGAATCGGGATTTTGCAGGTGCCAAACAGGCGCTCGACGAGATTGCGTTATCGAACCCTGAGTTACCACCGGCGGGCGTCTTGTTGGGCAAGATGTTTGTTGCGTCAAAGAATTCAGTTGCTGCTCGTGACGCGATTGAAAAAGCCATCGTCGACGCCCCAAGTGACCCGGAAGCTTTCGTTATCTTTGCCGATACGGCCGTCCAACAACGCCGTTGGACCGACGCCGAATTGCTGTATGAAAAAGCTGTTGTGTTGGTCGAAAACTACGACGCAAACCCCAAGCGAAAGAAAAACCTTTCGATTCGTTCAATCAACGGCATGGCGGCCGTGGCCGAAGTTCGTAAACAATGGAAGACTGCCGAAGAGCGTTTGCGAGAACTAACCGAGCTTGACGCGGAGAACATCAACGCGTTGACACGTCTGGGACGGGCCTTGTTTAAGCAAGGCGGCGATGCAAATGAAAAGGCGGCCTACGAGTTGTTCCATCAAGTTTACGACATGGACAAGAAGCGTGTGCCCCGCCACGAAATCAATATGGGTCGGCTCTTTGAGCAAGATGGGCGCGATGCGAGTCGCTTATACGAGCTAGCCCTGGAACGTGATCCGGAATCGCTTGCCACGCAATTGGCTGTAGCGCAATGGGCGCTGGATACCGGCCGTCCCCAAATTGCGGAAAAATGTTCCCAGGCGGCATTAAAACTCGATCCAAATGGGCTGCAGACGAAGCAACTCGAGGGCCTAATGTCGCTTTACAATAGGGATTACGAGGCTGCGGAGCAAGCGTATCGAATGGCAAACCAACTCGCTCCCGCCAACTACTCAAATATCAATTCTTTGGCCATCGCGCTGGTCGAGCAATCCGACGAAGTCAAACGTCGCCAAGCGCTCGAATACGCTCAGATGAATCTGCGGTTACTAAATGACCGCAATCAGCAGGCGGGTCGAGACGCGGCGGTAACGATGGCCTGGGTGATGTACCGCCTCGGTAACATCGTCCAAGCGGAACGAACGCTACAGGAAGCCTTAAAAGCTGGCGGCATCGGACACGACAGTGCTTATTTCGCAGCTCAGATTCTCAGCGAACGAGGTCGTGGCGATGCGGCGATTCAATTGCTCAACCCAGCCCTGGAGTCAAAGCGATTGTTTGGCGCGCGGAGGAACGCGGAGGCTCTACTGGTAAAGCTGTCCAGTAAGTAAAGAAACAACCAAAAAAGGTCATGGCCTGTCAATCCGTTGACCGCCATGACCTTTTGCGTTTTGGAATGACTCACGTAGATGCAGGCCATCCCTCCCGGTGCATCGGTTCTTCCCATATTATCGGCAAACCTGCCACGTAACTATAACTTCCGTTAAACAAAAAGTAGCCGCTAAACAAAAATGAGCCGCCGATTGTGCTTGGCAGCTCAATCGACGGCTCACCGGATCACCAAATGAAGATCACCCATGGAGACGGACCATCCTGATCGTCTTGCTAGGTGAGTGTGTCGGATCGTTTGCAAGTTGCATGCGACGCGGCACGTGCGACCATCCTTGGTCGGTGCATAATCAGCGGTTTAGGCTGACTTGATTCAATTTCAGTTTGGCGTCCGTTCCGGTAACTGGTGGCAGCGGCACCGAATCTTCGATTCGTGAGCCATGCAATCGGTTGACATTATGCGGACTCGACTCGTGGCGTTGATACGCGGTCGGTAAATCTTCCGGGACAGGAGCCGGTTGCAATTCGTTGCTGGGCTGTTGAGCCCCTTCGCCGCCGTCGTGTTTCCCATTCGAAGTTCCACCGTTGCAGCCGTTCCCTTTGCCGAACGACACATCCAAATTGCCGGCGGGGTAAGACGCCCAACTCGAGGATGTCAATCCGCACCGGTCCAACGAACCATGCGACATCGCACGGGTGCCGCAACAATTGCGGAGTCGTTCCATCAACGAACCAAGCCAACCAACGTTAAAGTTGTGGCAGCCAGGCGCACATCCACCCGCGCCACAACTTCTGTTGCAGCCCCCGGTCATCAGGCGATGTCCACCACCACCCAAACCGTGCCTGCTCGCCAGGCTATATCCGCCGTAGCCGCCCAACCCCGCACCGCCAAGTCCGTGGCCCCAACCATCCCAGCCGATGTTTGGGCTTGGGGTCGAACAGCAATTGTCGTTACAACAACCACTAGTCTTACTACGACAAGCGCCGGCAAACTGGCCGAGTAGTTTGCCACAGCCAAGACGGCATCCCCCGCACGGCATTCCCGGCCTGGGTTCGTAGCGACATTGCGTGGGTGAAAAATTATCCCACAGATAGTTGTAATCACATGTAATTGGGGCTCCACCAACGTGGTGCCCACAACCAATGCACTGGGCATCCGCGTTTGAAGTCACGATGCCAAAGACTGCCACTAGGGCCAGAGTGAGGTACCTCATCAGATCCGACTCCTTTCCGATTCAACGATTAACTGCTCAAGATCGCCAACCGTGGGGTCTCCGCGAGCAGGTTGATTTTTTGAGATATCGTCTCGTACACGTTATCAGGCGCGCGAGAACGAAAGGAGAGCCAAAAAGCTCTTTGCAATCATTGCCTGCGATTTGGCGTTGGGCAAACGCAACGGTTGATTTTTTTCAACATCGTTGTCCAATCAAGGTAATTGGATCGATCGTGCGAGTTGCTCGACGTCCCAGCACTCGACTTTTGAGTGTTGGCGCGATCGTAGGGATGTTATAAGCGAAAGCCGAAACGTGCTCACGGAGCAGATTCTACGACAACCGGCTATTGTGACCGCTTTTTGTGGCGTGTTGACCATTGCGCTGATACTTGTCCTTGCACTAAGGCTGCGTGGCACGACACTCATTGCCGCGTTAGCGTGGGCTGTGGTTGCTGTCTTCGCCATCGGTGCCGTTGAGTTTTTAAAGATCCGTGGCAGTGTATTGGCCGGAAGCAGTGCTCAAATCACTTTGAGATATGTAGCCGCGATCACGACATTTTGCCCGCTGATGGCCGTGTTGGGCGCGAAACGGCCTCAGCATCGTGCTTGGCAACTGATCGTGCTGTCGTTGTGGTGCGTCTTGGCGTTGCCGGCGGCGGAATCGTTTTTCGTGCGGCGCGGCGCAGCCGTTCAGATTCACGATGCTCGCAGTTGGTTTCTCTGGGTTTTGCTCCTGACAGGCGGCCTAAACTATGCCGGTACTCGTCACGGTTTGAGTGCATTACTGGCCGGTATCGCTCAAATGATTTTGCTAGGAGAACACCTGCCCGCTTGGCGCCGACCAGTAACGGCAACCGGAGTTACGGTGGCGATGACGTTATTTCTGATTGCCGTGCTGCTGGTTTTGATTCGCTCCGAAAAACGAATTCTTTGGGGGCGAGGCAACCTTTCGCGCGATCCTGACGATTTGTGGTCGGAATTTCGGAACCTGTTTGGTACGTTTTGGACGTTGCGGATCAGTGAGCGTTTCAATGTGCAAGCCAAGTTGAACCATTGGCCAGTTGAACTTGGTTATTACGGTTTTCGACCAGCCGCCGCGGCCCGCGATGGCCTGGCGGATGAACCGCGCCAATTCTTGAGTTCTTTACTTTCGCGATTTATTTCCCACGATCGGTTTGCATGACAAGAATCT
>CBDUAB010000040.1:0-9915 GCA_965365045.1 uncultured Planctomycetales bacterium | reverse complement strand
TCATTGTCGAAGCCGATCTCAACTTCGGGTGGGATGCGGACATTTTTGTCGATGATCGCCCGCCGTACTCGAGCACGACGACCGATATCGACGCCGTGGAAAAGAATCGAATCCTCCACACTCGCGTAGCTATTCACGCGCACGTTGGAGCCCACGATGCTGTGTTCCACCGAGCCGCCGGAAATGATTGAGCCCTGGCAGACAATGCTGTCCGTCGCGCGGCCACAACGCTCATGATCGCCTTGTCCGTTGAATACGAATTTCGGTGGCGGGTAGTTCGGTAGATAAGACCGAATTGGCCAGTGTTCATCGTACATATTTAGCAATGGGTCGACGGCCACGAGATCCATGTTCGCTTCGTAGTATGCGTCCAGCGTTCCCACATCGCGCCAATACGCGTCTTGTTTCCGATTCTCATCCCGAAACGGGAATGCGTACACTTTGTGCCGATCGATCATGGCGGGAATCAGATCACGACCAAAATCATGGCTACTATCCTGCTGCGTCGCGTCTCGGCATAACTGCTCGAATAAAAACCGCGCGCCAAACACGTAGATACCCATCGAGGCAAGACAATGCACATCGTCACCGGGGATCGTGCGAGGATTATCCGGCTTTTCCTCAAAGCCAACGATTCGATTGTCAGCGTCCACCTGCATAACACCGAAATGACGTGCCGCGTTCTTCGACACATGCAGTGCGCCAATGGTGAGGTCGGCCTCGGATTTCTTGTGAAGTTCCACCATGGGGCGATAGTTCATTTTGTAAATGTGATCGCCAGCCAAGATAACGATGTACTCCGGACGCTCCTTTTCAATCGTGTAGATATTTTGATAAACTGCGTCAGCCGTGCCCTGATACCAATGTTCGTCAATCCGCTGTTGTGGTGGAACGACATCAATGAACTCGCCGAGTTCGCGGCAGAAATAACGCCGCCACGCCAGATTGATATGGCGGTCCAGACTCATCGCTTTGTATTGTGTCAATAACAGCATGCGTCGCAGGCCGCTGTTGAGACAATTGGACAAAACGAAATCAACGATGCGGTAGGCTCCGCCAAAAGGTACCGCCGGTTTAGCACGATCGCGAGTTAATGGCTCCAACCTCGATCCTTTGCCTCCCGCCAAGACCACTGCTAAACAATCTTGCATCCAATACACTCCGCATTCTAGAACCAAGCTTTGACACCAACATCAGTGATTCTATCGCGATTACGTGGATTTCCCTAGATGAAATAAAATACACTGTTACTTGAAGCGCCTCGTGAAAGCTTCGAACGCGAATGGCTGCTTCCAAATCAAGACTAGAAGCGTTACAAAGCCGGCTATAGTCTTTGAGATCGAGCACCAACAATGAAACTCGCCTACCTAGATTGTCTGAGCGGTATCAGCGGCGATATGACTTTGGGGGCGTTGGTAGACGCCGGAATCCCACTGGACACCTTGCAAGCCGGCATCAGTTCACTCGGTCTTCCCCACTGCGAGTTGGTCGCCGAGGAAGTCACACGCAAAGGATTTCGTGCCACCAAGGTGCACGTGCGACACGAGCCTGAACATGCCCATCGTCACTTGCATCATATCACGGATATGATCGATGCGAGTGCTCTGTCAACAGAACAAAAGGACTTGGCAAAACGAATTTTTACTCGCCTTGGCCAGGCCGAAGCGCACGTACACGGAACCACGTTGCGGAAAGTTCATTTCCATGAAGTCGGGGCCGTGGATTCGATCGCTGACATTGTCGGATCGGCGATCGGCTGGGATCTCTTGGGAGTGGACCGCATCATTTGTGCGCCGGTGCCCACGGGTCACGGCACCATCACGATTGCTCACGGTCGCACCAGCGTGCCGGCTCCTGCCACGGCGGAACTGCTCAAAGGCATCCCGCTGGCGACTTCGCCCGTCGAAGCCGAACTCACCACACCAACGGGTGCGGCAATCGTGGCGACGCTGGCCGCTGACTTTGGACCCTTGCCGGCGATGGCCATTCAGCAGATCGGCTGCGGCGCTGGCGACAACGACTTCGCGGAGCAAGCTAATATCCTGCGTCTAATCGTCGGTCAATCGAACGCTGACACAGGAACCGATCAGGTCTGTGTCATGGAAACAAACTTGGACGATGTCTCGGCCGAAGTGATCGCGCATTGCACCGAACGACTGTTGGCCGCCGGTGCGCTAGATGTTTTTAGCGCAGCAATTCAGATGAAGAAAAACCGACCCGGAACGATGCTCACGGTGCTCTGCGAACCGGCTAAACGCATCGAATTGGAGACAATCTTGTTTCAAGAAACCATGACGTTGGGGATTCGGCGACACTTGGCAGAACGTTCGAAATTGGCTCGCGAGAACCACTCCGTGGAAACATCATTGGGTACAGTACAGGGCAAGCTGGCGCGACTACCGAACGGCCAACACTGTTTTTCTCCCGAGTACGAAGCCTGTCGAACGATCGCGATGGAAAAGCAAGTTGCGGTTCGAGACGTATTCCAAGCCGCCCAAGCTGCTTGGTTGTCGCGATGAGGGTCAGTCGACCGGCGCAAACATATTGGTCGGTCCAAACCCCTTGCCCAAACCGGGGTTCGATTTGATCGCGGCCGTGATAAACCTTTTTGCGCCCTCGACCGCCGTCACGACATCTTCGCCGCGCGCCAGTCGTGCCGTTATCGCGGCCGAAAACACGCAACCCGTGCCGTGTGTGTGCGGAGTGTCAATGCGCCGGTTAGCAAAGCGATGAAGCTGACCAGCAGACCACAGCAGATCGAGCGGTTCCTGTGCCAGATGGCCCCCTTTTACTAACACATGCGCAGCCCCCAAGTCGGCGATCGCCTTGGCGGCGCCTTCCATGTCAGACACCGTCCCTACGTCACGGCCAGATAAGGCAGCGGCCTCGTAAAGGTTTGGTGTCACAAGAAAAGCATGCGGCAAAAAGCTGCGTTTGAAAGTGTCCACGGCCGACGCTTCCAGCAACGGCGCACCGTGTTTGCTGATCATGACCGGATCAACTACCAGTGGAAAGGAAAACGTGGCGGCCCGTGCGGCGATCGCCTCAATCACTTCATTGCTGCCAAGTGCTCCCGTTTTGGCCGCATTGGGCGGAATATCCGACAACACGCAGTCCAATTGCCGCATTACGAACTCGGCAGCGAGCGACTGGACAGCAGCCACCGTTTGCGTATTCTGCACGGTGAGCAGCGTCACGACGCTGGTTCCATACACGGCGTGCTGATGAAACGTCTTGAGGTCGGCTTGTAGGCCGGCGCCGCCAGATGGATCGGAACCGGCAATTGTGAGAGCAACGGGCATTTTTGAACTGCTCGACATTCGGATTTCGGATTTGTGACCATTATTTCCCGATTCGCGTAGGACAACCATAGGTCGACCACACACCTATCCTTATCCCCTTTTAACTCTCAAACGGAAGAACCGCGCATGACTCCCGGGCATGTCAAAGTAGGTCTCATCCAAATGCGCTGCGGCGAGGATGCGATTCGCAACCTTGACCATTCGCGGCAGTTGATTCGCGACGCGGTAGGACGGGGTGCTCAGATCGTTTGCTTGCCGGAACTGTTTCTCGGTCCGTATTTCTGTCAAAGCGAAGACCATCGGCATTTTGCGAGGGCTGAACCGGTTCCTGGACCAACGACCGAAGCACTCGGACAGCTTGCCCGTGAACTCGACGCCGTGGTGATTGCCAGTGTTTTTGAAAAACGGGCTGAAGGCCTCTACCACAACTCATGTGCCGTTTTGGATGCTGACGGGTCGTATCTTGGCAAATATCGCAAAATGCACATTCCGGACGATCCGCTGTATTATGAAAAATTCTATTTCACCCCTGGCGACACGGGATTTCGTACGTTTCCAACAAAGTACGGAAAACTTGGCGTGCTGATTTGTTGGGACCAATGGTTTCCCGAGGCCGCGCGTTTGACCGCGCTTTCTGGCGCCGAGATTCTCTTCTATCCGACGGCCATCGGCTGGCATCCGAGCGAAAAGTCGGAATACGGCCAACAGCAACATAGCAGTTGGGAACTCATTCAACGGTCGCACGCGGTTGCCAATGGATGCTTTGTCGTCAGCGTCAATCGCAGTGGACACGAGGGCGATGTGGATGGCGGGATTGAGTTCTGGGGACAGAGCTTCGTCAGCGACACGAGTGGACAGGTGCTCGAACGCGCTTCTATCCAGGAAGAGGACGTTCTTGTTGTCGATCTCGACCTCACCAAAATCGACTTGGTCCGCACGCATTGGCCATTCTTGCGTGATCGCCGCATCGATGCCTACGGTGGCCTATCGAAGCGTTTTCTCGATTGATCACAATTAGTCGGCCACACTATAACGGGCAATGCAATAGCAGGCATTAATGAGATCTCGGAATCCGATCTTCTTGCCCTCAGCCCAATTTCGCCCGTGGTAGGTGATCGGCAATTCCGCAACGCGCCAGCCACGGCGGGCGATCTTGGCAGTGATCTCCGGCTCAAAACCAAATCGATTCTGCTTGATTTCGACTTGGTTGATTAAGTGACGACGAAAAACCTTGTAGCAAGTCTCCATGTCGGTCAGCGAAAGACCGGTCAACAAGTTGGAAGCCTTGGTGAGCATGCGGTTGCCGAATCGATGGATCGGAGATGAACCGACGGCCATATCACTGACCAAAAATCGAGAGCCGTACACGACATCCGCATCGCCTTCGACAATCGGTCGCAATAGTGGCAGGATGTCACGCGGATCGTATTCCATATCGGCATCTTGCACGACAACGACATCTCCGGTCGCATGACGGAAACCGGAACGTAGGGCCGCACCTTTGCCTTCGTTTTGTGGCTTTAGCAAAACATACACGCCCGGCAATGATTCCAGTTCGCGGAGAACGTCAGTCGTCCCGTCCGTACTGTGATCGTCGACCAGAACGATCTGCACTGCCACGGGCAAAGCTTTGACACGAGCCAGTAGTGGCAGAATCGTGTCGCGTTCGTTGTAGACGGGAATCACGATCGACAAGACAAAGTCTGGCGGCAGATAGTCGATCGGCGGAATTGTGTATTCCTCGTCTTGGGTCAGCTCGTTGCACTTCGCTTCCAGACCGTCGAGCGTCGATTCAATACGTTTACCGACTTCTTTCGCAGTCGTTGTAGATATCGGATTGGAGTCAGGAAAGTGGCCCGGCGATGAATGGCCGACGACGACGGCGTCGGTAGCTGGCAAGGACGTTGATTCAGTTGGTGATGTTGGTGACATGAAGGATCCCTCGAACGACAAGTTTCAGTAAGATGTGTGCAGTGCGAATAGAAAAGTTCGGCAAACGTATTGAGTGTATTAACTGGGCTCAACGGCCACGGCTAGCGGCGAATCGAGTTGGGACGGACCGGCCAAACGGGCTGCGTTGCGTGAAGGAGGAGGCAGAGCTGGCCACGCCGCAAGGCCTACCTGGACTCCCGCATTCAAGACCCGTCGGTCGGCGGCAATGTAATTAGGGCTTTCAGGGTTGTCATATTTCGATCTTCGGCCCCACAGTTGGGCCAACGAGTCTTGATAAAGCATCACCCATTCGGCAGTTTGCTTTTGCATAACTTCAACAGCAGGGGACTGCAGACGGCTGATAAGGACCAGGTCTGGAGTACCTGTTCGTAAGGTCCGCGTGACGTCGATCCGATCGGTTGACCGCTGTCGCAGCGTGCTGAGATTAGCTCCCAAAACAAAGTCAAAATGTTCGTCGACGAGGGACTGTGGATAGCATGTTCGAAATCTTCCATCAAACGACACCTTAACTCCCTGGGCATTCGCGACGTCGTCTCTCGTGCCCAGCGCGGCGATTGCATACTGGGCCCAGTTGTAAGTGACCACCAAGCGGCCTGTGAGTTCTCGCTCACGCATGAATTCCACTGCCGCGACGGGATAATGGCTCTTGTCGACGCGCAGATACGACAACCGTGAACAGAGCAAGCCGATGAGCAGTACGTTGACACCCAGTAAAGTGAATTGCAGCCACCGCGGGGGGGCAAAGTCGACCGCCTCATCTTCATTGCATTGGAAGCGTTTCCACAGCGATTGCCAGTGAGCGGGCAGCCAAAAGCAGGCGGCCATGGCGGCAAAAGGCACATGGCGCTGATGTGTTACGGCCTGCCAGCCAATCAGTCCCAACAGCAGTAGATGCGTCGCATCGAGCGGCCTCCGGCTGAGAGCAAGGGCGGCTACTGTGGCTAGGCCCAGGACAACAAATGGAATGAGTGCTTCACTATCTAAGCCGAGCGGATGCCATTCGGTAATCTCGGGACGCGGGCTATGCAACGACGACAACAACCAACGATGCAGGTCAATTCCGTAGGGTGTTGCCAAAGTTGAAAGTCCCGCGACAATCGCCACCGCCGACAACAAGCCAATCGTGTGGAGCGATTCGCGACGTTGCACAATCCAAAACTCAGCGCAACGAGCTAGGAGATAAGCCACAAAGATGCAGTAGCCGGCGACAAAACCACCGTGTGCGTTGGCCCATAATGCAAACAACGGCGCCGCCAGCCACAACCAATGCAGGCGGCGAGTTGGAATCGTTTGCTCGCTGTCAACCTGATGACGCGCCAGCCGGGCGCACCAAGGAAGGTGCCAATGATCTTGCCAACCGCGGAACGCCGCATCAAGCAGTAATAGCAGCAAAGCGAAGCAGCCAAAGCTCACGAGCTGCGGTCGCACTTGCCAATACGAACCAATCGTGGCTGAAAACAGCAAACTGACGGTGGCAATTACGAGCCAAGAGACACCACGACGCCTTGCTCGCCAGCCAATCGCTGCAACAATTACCAGACCTAGCAAACATTTTCCAGCCAGCAACGACCAAACTCCGAAATGATCGACACTGAGCGCAAATGCAACTTCGCTGAGGTTTTCGTGATTGATCCACGTATATCCGTCGGCCGTGAACGAATACGAAGTTGTTCGAGGCAAACCATATTCTAAAACATCCCGGCCAAACTGAACGTGGCCCCACAGATCGGGTTCAGCGAAGGGCAAGGAAAATGCCAAGCTACATGTCAGCAGCGTGGCGATACTTACCAGCGCAACGAACCACCAAGACGATGATTCTTGACGAAGGAATTTCAAAAAGCCGTATTGCATCGTTCGCACGCTTTGTACAGTCTGTAGTAGTAGAGATGACAAACCAGAATTACCCACTGAAACATAGGTCACCGTCGACGTGATTTTTTCAGCAGTGAAGCCTCCCATCAGGCGAAAGAATACGGCAACATACCGAGCCAGTTAGCAAGTCGAATTGATCCGTATATGCCACAGCCGGAATCCAAACCCTTGAATCAACAACGCCCCTTGAACGAACGCCCCTTGAACGATCGCATCGTCGAAATAGACGGAGTGCATCTCCAACTAAGCCAGCCACATGACGTGGTAGAAGACTGGATTGGTCAGGACGAGATTTTGCACCAATTACTTGCCTGCTGGCTGGTCGTTGATGAGAAGGACATGCCGTTGACGCCACGGCTGATCGGTGCGCCAGGTATCGGCAAAACGGCGTTGGCAACCGCCGGAGCGCGTCGCCGCGGACAAGACCTTTACATCTACCAATGCACGGCCGACACACGGCCCGAGGACCTGTTGGTCACGCCTGTGCTCGCCCAAGACGGCAAGATCGCATATCACGCTTCGCCGTTGGTCGCGGCCATGATTCGCGGTGGCCTCTGCCTACTCGACGAAGGCAATCGCATGAATGAAAAATCGTGGGCGAGCCTAGCTCCTCTGCTCGACTATCGCCGCTACGCCGAGTCGATTGTCGCGGGGATTACGATTCCCGCACATCGAGATTTCCGTTGTGCGGTCACCATGAACCAAGATGAGTCGACTTTTGAGATTCCCGATTACATTCTTAGCCGCTTGCGACCAACATTGCAGTTGGGCTTTCCCAACAAGCAGGATGAATTGGCAATCCTGAAATACCATTTGCCATTTGCCGAGGCCGACATGCTGGCGTTGACCGTCGAGTTTCTTCAGCAGGCCCATGAACTTAAGCTCGATTTTTCGCCGCGCGACGGCATCAACTTGTTGCGCTATGCCATGAAGCGATTGCGGCAAAGCTCGGATCATCCACTTTCGAAAGATGACGCGTGGCGCGAGTCGCTCGAAAAATGCTTGGGCGAAGACGCACTTGACCTGCAAGCCCTCGCCGCACGGCGCAAGCGTACGCTCGGTGGCAACGCGGTACCGCTGGGCCTCGGCGATTTCTTTTTTGCGAACGACGATCCACTCAATCCCGACTACGATGAAGACGATGACGATGACGAATTTGACGTCGATGACCAGTAGCCCGCCATGCACGAATTATTTCGATTAAGTCCCCGTGTTCAAATCTTGCCAATCATCCACGGCAGCGGCGATTTCGCGGTCGAAGTGCGTCGCGTATTACTGAGCAACAAATTCGATTGCCTGGCCGTTCCGCTGCCACCGTCATTTCAAGCGGATGTCGAGCAAGCCATCGAGTACCTGCCTGCGCCGACTTTGGTCCTGCAGGATCAGTCGTCACAATATGATTTTGAGTGGTCGCCGGACGGCGACGACGACGACGACGACGAGCGGGAGCTCAGTTATGTGCCCGTGGATCCCTGCCAAGGTGTAATCGCGGGGTTGCGATTCGCACTCGGCGAACGGATGGCACGGGCGTTTATCGATCTGGAGACAGCAGAATTCGAACCTTATTCCAAATTGCTGCCGGATGCGTACGCCCTGAAAACGGTTGCGCTGGAACGCTTTGTTGGCGCGTTACTCACCGCAATTCCACGCCTCCCACCAGGACAGCCCACCCATCGCGCGGCTCACATGGGCCGACGGCTTCGTGAACTCGAAGAGCGCCATCAAGCCGTTCTGTTGATTTGCTCGATACTGGATTGGCCCTGGATCCGCGAGGCATTCCGAGAACGACACGAACCAGCAGCCGAAGACGAACAAGTCGGTAATACACGCATACTTCAGCCCGAACCGGAAACACTGATGTTTCTGCTGGGTGAACTGCCATTCATCACTGGGCTTTATGAACGCGCCCGTCGAGAATTAGAAGAAGACGACAATCTGTCGGTCGACGGTGTTAAAGAACTGTTGATCGCTGCCCGTGACGACTATCGGGCCGAGTATCGTCACCGGGCACGTAAGATCACACCCCATTCACTGGCAACCTGTTTGAAATACATTCGAAATCTAACGCTGATGGACCGTCGTTTGACGCCCGATCTGTACAATATCGTTATTGCGGCAAAGCAGGTCATTGGCGACGGCTACGCACTGCATGTAGCGCAGCAGGCACGCGAGTATCCGCATGCGCGTGAAACACCGTTCGACCAATTCACACTTGGCGTGGACCGTGCGCGCCTGCCCAACGGTGACATTGTACAGCTTGTCAGCCGCTTGCCGGGGCAACCGGTGGTCTGGCGTAGCTGCGAGTTGAAAAGACGACCTGATCGGCGACAGCAGGAAGAATGGAAGATGAAGTGGAACCCGTTCTCTCAGTGTAGCTGGCCGCCCGAAGATCAAGTGATCGAAGATTTCCGCGCGCATGTGGCCGACCGTGCGAGAGCCATCATGGGTGCCGACCTCATCCGCACCGAGAAGTTCACGACCAGTATCAAGGACGGCATCGACATCCGTGACACATTACGCAATTGGCATACCGGCGAATTGTATGTCAAAGTGCTGCCACCAAGCCGCGGCCGCCTTGATTGCGTTGTAACGTTGTTTGACGCTCCCGCCGATCCACGAGATTACCCGTGGCGAACGACCTGGTTTGCCGAGCATCAAAACGAGTCGACGTTGGCCTTCTTTGCCACCGACTATCGGGCGGAGATGGTCGGTCCGGGCATTGGATTGGGAACATATGGAGGCGCACTATTTCTGTATCCTCCCGTGAGCGTCCCGGACATTTGGCAAG
>CBDUAB010000039.1:0-9966 GCA_965365045.1 uncultured Planctomycetales bacterium | reverse complement strand
CAAGGCCTGTTGGCGCCCGGAGTACTGCCGCCGCGTACCGTGAAAAGTGCAGGTAGTTGTCTATCCGCATCGTTCTTTGCGGCTTTCATCAAGGACTCGCGTCGCCGCTATGTTTTTTTGGCAGGCCTGTTCACGGGACTCTTGCCGTGTGGTTTGGTGTACGCGTTTCTCGCGTTGGCCGTCAGTTCTGGAAGCATGATCAGCGGATTACTGACGATGATGGTCTTTGGTTTGGGGACGATGCCGGTGATGGTTGCAACGGGTTGTGGAGGCCTGCTTCTCAACTGGCGTTCCCTTGCCCAACTGATGCGGATTGGCGCCTGGGCCGTGGTTCTGGCGGGTTGCATTTGCGTAGCGCGAGGTATTGGCTTCTTGCCATTGATGGCGCAGCAGCCTGGCTGCCCGTTATGCCAGTGAGTGACCGCGCACTTTACAGTTATTCGATTACATGGGCCCGTCGACCATCAGCACGGCAGCCGCAATCGCAAGACCCATCACGTTGAGCAACACGATCAGCAAACCAACGCCGTAGAGCGTGCGGGTGCCTTCATTCATGGCTCTCCGATTAGTGTTTCTCACGGGCAACAAGCGTGTCGTGACAACTCCGCAGATCCAGTTCCAATGAAGCATGACATGAATCAAGATGAGAAAGGTCAATACACAGAGCAGCGCGTATTGAAAGCCGATCCATTGGTCGATGGATCCTCTCCGAAGGGTCCAATCCATGGCGGCCAATGCAGGCGGAAATACGAAACGAATGACGGTTGATGTCCACACAAGCAAAAGCATTGAGCACAGTAAAGTGGTGTCGAGCCAGAAATTGATGATCGTACGTGACATGAACTCGTTGCCTGAGATTGGATGAACGCTAAGGCGAGCATTGTTACATCGTCAAACCAGTTGATGTAAGCCGAGCCGTGGGGCCTTCGCTCCGTAATCTGCCCACGCCGATCGGCTATTTGGCGACCGGCGCCGACATCGGTGTTGGTTGCTTGACGGTCAACACCGGCACCTCCGCTCGACGGATCACGGCTTCCGCGACGCTACCGGTCAACATGCGCGCCACGCCGCTACGACCATGACTTCCCATGACGATCAGGTCGACTTTGTTGTCTTTGGCAAACTGTAGAATCTCGTCAGCCGGTTCACCGGACAACAATCGCTGCACGAAGGTTACGTCCGTAGCCAGCGGCAAGGTGTGCCACAATTCATGGTGTTCGAGAGAATTCCGATCATAACCCATCGTTTTGAACGGCGAGGGGTCCGGCTCAACGTAGGCAATTATGATCGTTGCGCCGTGCTCTCGCGCCAACGCGGAGCCCAACTGTAACGCGGCAGCGCTTGCCGATGAAAAGTCCACGGGGCATAGAATGTGTTTTATGTCCATTTTTTGACTCCTTATGGCAAACAGCAATTGTCGTAGACGTGAACGAAATGCAGCTTGTCAACGTTATTCAACTCCGGCGCATGGCTACCGAGAGTGACGTCAGTTGGACAGAAGACGCATTTCACACTCATGCCGTCGGTTCCCGTTGCATTGTGCGACATTCAAAAGAGCAAACGATATGCCGTCACCGCTCCTACGTACATCTTAACGATCATATATCGTCTCAGCCGCCAAATGTGTGCTGATTAGCGCGCCGCGCGTCCGAAACGAAACGAGCCCTTTCCGATGGGTTCGGCGTGGCTGCCCGCGTAACGTGTAGTCCGGTCGATGGTGGCGAGATCGTCGGCGAAGAACCGACGCGCCGATGAGCGTAACGCGTTGAATTTCAAAACTCATTCTAGGAAACTCCTTCGCGGACGTTGCGATACTTATCTGACAACTCAGGCATTTCTAATTTCGATGCCAGGTGGCGTAGTATTCCCGCGGAAGTAACCCGCGGACGTAAACACCAGCCCGACGCGCAATTTGTGACGTTGTGATAACGACGGTAGCCCGACGCGCGAGCGAGGGACACAAGGTTAGGACGTCCACGAGGTTGCGTCACAAACGCGTGTCCCTCGCTGGTCGGGGTAATACGCCAGTGCCTGCTCCAGGGCGTACACATCGCGCGAAACTTGGGCTACAATCGTGGACTTCACCTAACCGTCCACCGGAGTCAGCGATGGAAGTAATTGTCAAACCGAGTTACGAGGATATGAGCCGCGCTGCGGCGCAAGAAGTGGTCATGTTACTGAACGCCAAACCCGATGCGGTGATCGGGATGGCAACCGGCTCGACGCCCTTGGGTATGTATCAGGAATTGGTCCGTCTGCACCAGGAGGAAGGGCTCGATTTTTCACAGGTTCGCACGTTCAACTTGGACGAGTACGTGGGCCTGCCGATCAACCATCCTCAGAGCTACCACTATTTCATGCACGAACATCTGTTTCGGCACATCAACATACCGCCGCAGAACATTCACATCCCTTCAGGTACTACGGGAAACTATCGAGCCTTTTGTGAATGGTACGAACAGCAGATCGAATCATGTGGCGGCATTGACTTGCAAGTCCTGGGGATCGGCTCGGACGGACATATCGCGTTTAACGAACCAACGAGTTCATTAGGTTCCAGAACACGACTCAAGACACTTGCAGAACCGACCATCGATGACAACGCTCGTTTCTTTGAGCGGCGTGAGGACGTACCGATCTATGCTATTACGATGGGCGTTGGCACCATACTCGAAGCACGTCGCGTCATTATCTTGGCCAATGGCCCAAACAAGGCCAGCGCGATTGCACAGGCGATCGAGGGCCCGGTGACTAGTATGATCACGGCGAGTGCACTGCAACTACACCCCATCACGCGCGTGTTTCTGGATGAAGAAGCTGCCGGCGAACTCGCCATGCGTGAGTATTACGACTGGATTCAAGAAAAGAAGCCCGGCTCGCCGCCGGCATGATGATCAGACGGGTACGAGAGGGACGTGTACGAGAGGAACGGGCACGATGACACATCGTAAGTTAACAAGCGAAGAACGCGACGCTCTGATCAGCAACGGTTGCACGGCCACGGATTGGAACACCGTGCAGGTTGAGGATGATTTTGATCCGACCCGCGTCGATCGAGTTGATTTTGTTGGCCAGATCAAGATCGGTGGCCAAACTGGAGTTGTAGAATCTGGCGGAGTTAAAAAGCCGGCCGGTTTGTCCAACGCAACAATCATCAATTGCCGCCTTGGCCCTGATGTACGCATTGCGAATGTTCGCGTTCATTTGGCCAACTACGATATTGGGGCCAACACCTGCATCGAGGACATCGGTACCCTGGCCACGAATTCCGGCGCGATGTTCGGCAATGGTGTGGCGGTTGACGTGCTGAATGAAGGAGGCGGTCGTGAGGTCATTCTTTTTAATGAATTGTCCGCGCAGTTTGCCTACCTTGCGTGCCTCCACCGCTTCCATCCGGCGCTTGTAGAAAGGCTCACCGAAATTGCCCAGGCGTACGCCGCTGGCCAGCGCAGTGACCGGGGTGCCATTGGCCGCGGCGTGACCGTTCGCTCGGTCAACACGATAGAAAACGTCAACGTTGGCGACGGTGCAACGATTTGTGGTACGGCGCGGCTCCATAATGGCACGGTGTTGAGCGCATTGGACGCGCCAACGAGCGTAGGCGCGGATGTGCAGGCCGAGGACTTTGTCTTTGCCGAAGGTGCGAACGTAACGGACGCTGCGTTGCTGTCGGCCTGTTTCGTGGGGCAAGGTTGCCAAATCGGGCGGCAATTTTCGGCCGAAAACTGCTTGTTTTTCGCCAATTGCGAAGGCTTTCATGGCGAAGCGGTTTCGGTATTTGCCGGTCCCTACACCGTGACGCACCACAAGTCGACGCTGCTGATTGCCGGTCTATTCAGTTTTTATAATGCTGGCAGCGGGACAAATCAGTCGAACCACATGTACAAATTGGGGCCAGTGCACGAAGGCAAACTCGAGCGCGGCTGCAAGACGGGCTCGTTTTCTTACATGATGTGGCCTTGTCGTGTGGGCCCTTTTTCCGTCGTGCTGGGCAAACACAAACGTCATTTTGACACGAGCGCCTTTCCATTTTCGTTGATCGAAGCCAACGCCCAGGGCCACTGCGCCATGGTGCCCGGTTTGAACTTGACGACTGTTGGCACGGTCCGAGACGGCGCCAAATGGCCTGTGCGCGACCGGCGGAAAGGTTCCGTAAAGCGAGATCGTATATCGTTTGATGTCTTGAGTCCCTTTACGGTCGGCCGCATGATCAAAGCCAGTGGCATTCTCGCAAGGCTGCGCCAAGAGACCGAAAAGAGCGTGAATGCCGTCACCATCAATGGTGCGACGGTCAAACGAGTATTATTGCGCACCGGTGAAAAATTCTATCGCACTGGCATCGAGATATACCTTATCGAGCAGATCGTGCGGCGTGCCGAGCAAGCAATTACCGATAGCCGTAGTTTTGTCGAGGCATTCCAGCTCGCCGACGGTGCGGTCTACAGCGAGGAATGGGTGGATGTTAGCGGCCAACTAATGCCGCGCAAACGTTTGGACTCTCTCACCGAATCAGTGCTCAGCGGACGTATTCCTGACGTTACCGGTTTCTTTGCCGCTATCGACCGAATCGACGAAAGTTACGACGACGACCAGTGGGCATGGGCACGGCATGCGTACGAGCGCCTATTTGAGTGCGACTTGGACGAACTAGCGGAAGATGATCTCGATGCGGTCGCTGACGCTCTGTTGAGAGTGAAGAGCAAGTTTCTCAAACAAGTATCGGCCGACGCACGGAAGGAATTCGAAGACATGACCGGCTTCGGCGATGGCGGCGTGGCGAGCGACGTCGAACCTGACTTTATCGAAGTGCGCGGGACGTACGAGCAGAACACGTTCGTGACGCAGATGCAGGAAGAACTCGAGACACTCGAAAGCCGCATCAGTAAGTTTAAGGCGACGCTGAAAGAACTCAGCCAGCAGCTATCTTGAAAGGACGCCCTGACAAGCTTAGGATAAAGGTCACCGAAACATACCAATGAAGGAGAACGCTTTTATGGCCTCTATTGAAGAACGCATCACAGCTGTTACAGCTCACGTGTTGGAAGTCGATCCGGCGACCATCAAGCGCGCGCATGATTTTGGCGCCGATTTGGGTGCGGAAAGCGTACAGTCGGTCGAGCTTGTGGCCATGTTCGAAGAGGAATTCGGCATCGACATGGACGAGGATGAGGCGTTGAGCGTCACGACGGTCGGTGGAGCAATCGATTACATTACGAAAGTTTGCCAGGAGCAGGGTGTTGAGGTGTAGGACCGTTTTGGGTCCACTTCGTGAAATGCAGGTTCTTGCCGTTTCATATCATTAATTCATCCGCCAATTCATCGGTTTTTTTCGGAGTAAGAAAATGACACAGCGTAAATCCCACTCTCTCGTCGATACAACGGCTCCCAATTACATCGAAGACACATTTGATTACGACCTGCCGCCATTGATTAAATTGGAGGACTATCCCGTTGTTGAATATATCGACGGCGAGCCGGTCGAGTTCGTTTTCAATTCGGTTAAGGACCGTGACATTGTCGTAACCGACACGACATTCCGCGATGGCCAGCAGGCGCGACCACCGTATACGGTGGACCAGATGGTAACAATCTACGACATGCTGGCGCGTCTTGGCGGTCCCAACGGTGTTGTACGTCAGACTGAGTTCTTTCTCTACACAAAGAACGACCGCGAGACGCTCGACAGGTGCCGTGAACTTGGCCACAAATACCCCGAATGCACGGGTTGGATTCGCGCCGTCAAGGAGGATTTTCGCCTCGTGAAGGAAGCCGGATTAAAAGAAACCGGCATGCTGACCAGCAGTAGCGACTATCACATTTTTGACAAGCTCAAGTTCAAGAGCCGCAAGCAATGCATGGACAGTTATTGCGAGGTGGTCGACGCCGCGTTTGAGGCTGGCGTGCGGCCGCGCTGCCATCTTGAGGACCTGACACGTGCGGACATCGATGGTTTTGTGCTGCCCTTTGTGGATCGTCTCATGAAAATGTCCGAGCAGGTCCCAGAGGATCAACAGGTCAAAATCAGATTGTGCGACACAATGGGATTTGGCATCAGCTATCCCAACGCCGAATTGCCGCGTAGCATTCCCAAACTGATCTACAAGCTCAACCAAGAATGCGGCGTGCCCAGCGATCGCCTCGAGTGGCATGGCCACAATGATTTTCATAAGGTGCACGCCAACGCTGCGACAGGCTGGCTATACGGTTGTGACGCTGTCAACTGTACGCTGTTTGGCTTTGGTGAGCGCACTGGTAATCCGCCGCTGGAAGGCGCGATCATGGAATACATCGCGCTGAAGGGAGATCTGTGTGGCATCGACACGACCGTCATTACCGAATTGGCCGAGTATATGCAATCGATCGGCCTTCCCATTGCTGAGAACTATCCCTTTGTCGGCAAACATTTCAACACGACCCGCGCCGGCATCCACGCTGGAGGCTTGCGCCGGAACGAACGGATTTACAATATCTTTGACACGGCCAAGCTGTTGAACCGGCCGCCCAAAGTCGCGATTACCGACAAGAGCGGAGCCGATGGAACCACCGTCTGGATCAACGACTTTTTTGGCCTCATGGGCGACGATCGCATCAGCAAGATCAAATGCCACAAAGTTTGTCGCTGGGTCATGGACCAGTACGAACAAGAAGGCCGCCTAACGGCGATCAGCGATCAGGAATTGGAAGCCAAGGTCAAAGAATTGATGCCTACGTATTGGGAAAAGTTTAAGAACGTCGCGGCGTTGGCTGGTGCGTAAGGCTTGTGACCGCCTCGGCGCGAGCTTAATCGCCGACTCCGATATCTTCGTAGAAGGCTCGCATGATAAGTTCGTTTTCGCTTTCTTCGTGCTTCATGAGTTCCGCGTAAAACACCTGAAAGCGTCTTGCCAAGCCAGGCAAGGCGTTGTCGGGAACAGGCGCATAAAGTAGACACTCCGCATCTTCAGCCAACTGACTTATGCTCAGATACAAAGTCTCGTGCTGGCACCGCAAATTGTCTGCTTCCGCGCTCAATCGGGGTGCCGTGTCAATCGCGTCATCAAAATAGCCAAAAAATTCCTCCAGCGAAAAATGTGTTGCCAATTGATCGCGCAATCGCGACATCAACTCAGCAAGCGCCCGCGGACGTATCAGGGCATTCGTATCCTGGGCGAGTGCTGTTGACGTGGCGGCCAACAATTCCTTTAAGTGAATGTTGTCGTCTTTGATGTCTTGCAAGAACGCGGGATTGATTGTCAGTGTTCCGGTCGCCGTGTACATGGTTTCGCTCCGTTAGTTAGGTTTGGCGCAACTCTGGCATTATGCGTGCCGACTCCGTTATTAGATTTGGTGTAACTCTGGCATTATGCGTGTCGGCTCGTCCTAATGAATCCGTCTTTTCTCGGGTGACCCGGCAAGAAAAACCCGATATTCTGCATCGGGGAATCCCTGAGACACGGCTCCGGGTTGCCCGACGTCTCGGCCGAGGTCAGACTAAGTCGAGTGTTATTGCGGTTCATGAGGAGGTTGTGTTACTCCTGGCGGATGCGATTGATGAGCTTGGCTGACGAACATTTTCCGAACAGCGACCTTTCCGAGACCAAGTCAGACCAGAATTCCGCGCATTTTTTGTCTCAGCACGAGCACCTTGTCAATGCAATTTTGGATAACACAACCGCCATCATTTATGCCAAGGATATTTCGGGGAAGTATCAGTTCATCAATCGCCAATATGAGGAATTATTTGGCATCACACTTGCTGAAACGCGCGGCAAGACGGACTTTGAGATATTCCCGGCGGAACAGGCCAAAGCCTTTGCGGCAAACGATCGAGCCGTGTTATCTGCCAATGAACCGATTGAATTCGAGGAAGTCGCGCCGCATTCGGATGGTTTACACACCTATATTTCGCTGAAGTTTCCCGTCCGTGATGAACACGGTACGCCAACCGGCATTTGTGGCATCTCTACCGACATCACTCCGCGTAAGAAAGCGGAATCCGCGCTGCAAGAGAGTGATCGCCGTTTTCGCCAATTGGCCGAAAACGTGCGCGAGTGTTTTTGGATAACTGACGTCAAAACGGGTCAAGTGCTGTATGTTAGCGAAGCGTACGAGGAGATTTGGGGTCGCTCACGCGAAAGTGTCTATGAAAACGCTCGGGCCTGGGTGGAAGCTATTCACCCGGCGGACCGCGAACGGACCGAACAAGCATTCTTGGCCGATGGCGAAAAAGGCAAATTCAACGAAGAGTATCGGGTTGTACGACCGGACGGATCGATACGTTGGATATCCGACCGTGGCGTGGCGATTCACAATGACGCGGGCGAAGTCTATCGGATCGCGGGAATGGCCGAAGACGTCACCGAACGCGGGCGATTGGAAGAACAAGTCGCCGAGATCAGCAGTCACGAGCGAAATCGCATTAGTCGTGAGCTACATGATAGCGTGGGGCAGCAACTGACGGGATTGGGATACTTGGCCAAAAGTCTCATCCGGCGTCTCGCGAAGCACATGTCACCCGAAGTGGAAACGGCGGAAACGATATTGGACGGAATTCAGGATGCGATCGCCGAGGTGCGTCGCGTTGTGCGTGGATTGGCGCCTGTGGAAGTCGACGAGTATGGCCTGAGGGCCGCTCTACAGGATTTGGCTCGGAGCGTCTCGGAGCGATTTTCCGTCGATTGTCGATTCTGCTGCGTGGCCAATATCGCCGTCGAAGATCATAACGTGGCGACTGAGCTTTACCGGATCGCGCAGGAAGCAATCAATAACGCCGTAAAACATTCGCAACCGAAGCATGTTAGGATTGATTTAGACGTAAGCGCTCGAGACTTGGTCCTGCGCGTCCAGGATGACGGCTGTGGGATGAGCCGCCAAAGCGAGAATGATGGTATGGGGATGAGGATCATGCGTTATCGAAGCAAGATGATCGGTGCTGAGCTTAATGTTTCCTCTTCGCCCGATGGCACATCCGTTACCTGCAAGCTTGTACGAGATACAAAACGTGACTAAGGACGGCAAGAAGATGACGCGGTTGATGTTGGTCGACGACCATCCGCTAGTACGTCGTGGTTTGTCTGAACTGATATCCGACGAGCCGCATCTGGAAGTCTGTTCCCAGATGGCATCTGCCGAGGATGCGTTGCAAGAGATCGACAAGATCAATCCGGATCTCGTAATTGTCGACGTCACGTTGCCCGGAATGAATGGTGTGGAATTGATTAAGCGTCTGCGGTCTCGATATCCCAAGATGTTGATACTTGTCTCGTCGATGCACGACGAGGCGTTGTTCGCCGAGCGTTGTCTGCGAGCTGGCGCGAACGGCTATGTCAATAAGGAGGAGGCAACGGACAAGGTCGTGGATGCCATTAATCGTGTGATTGATGGGCATTTGTACTTAAGCGCCGACATGACAAGCCGTCTGTTGCACGGAGTCATTGCCGGTGAAGTGGGCCAGCAATCGACTTTGGAGACTCTTTCGGATCGCGAGCTGGAGGTTTTCGCGCTGATTGGTCGTGGTCTTGCGACGCGCGAAATCGCTCAAAAACTCCATTTGAGCATCAAGACGATCGAAACCCACCGCGACCATGTTCGCGCCAAACTCAAAATCGGCAGCACGACCGAGCTGATGCGTCATGCGGTGCAGTGGGTCCTCGAAAACGGATGACTTAAGGCTTAAGACAGACTTTCTGAACAGCGTCAACAGACAGTCTTGCGGTGAGCGTCTTGAGGCCCTCCGCCAGCCCTTGCAGCGCGCGGTGATCGTCTCGGCTCTCCATAACGTCGACAAGCTGATAAAAAACTTTTTCGGCGACGTCATCCGACATTTTCTTCGCCGTCGTCTTCAGGATCTCGCCGAGAGTTTGTAGCGAGTCGAAATCGTTGATTGCGTCCATCATCGCAATGGTTGAATGGAAAACTTCCTCGGCGGCATCCCGCGGCAGTTTTCTAGATGTGATTTCCAATGCGTTAATAAGGGATTGGAGCACG
>CBDUAB010000038.1:0-10022 GCA_965365045.1 uncultured Planctomycetales bacterium | reverse complement strand
ATAGCCAAGGCTCTACTCCGGTGTTGTTGATATTTCTCGCGTCCACTAGAAGGTCGTTCACCTCTAATCGGCGAATGGCGATGCGATCAAATTCCCATCACGATGGGCAAAACACACATCGCTCAGCCAAACTCAATTTGAAACGGCTTCTAGTAGGCCATGATTTTGCGTTCGAGGCAACCCCCTGACGTGCCCCGACAAGTCATCCGTTTGAACTGCACAGGGGAATTCCAATAATCAAGAGTTCTGTATTTATCTGACTCTAGTTGCGAATCCAGTTTCAACTCAAAATCTTGATTGCCGGAGAGACACTTTGTTTGAACCGCGGAGCGGTGGTATGTGATAGCCTGGGACTTCAGTCCCAGGAAATCGAGAACAAATCGTTTCGAGTCACGGAGTGACGGCATGCGCGAGTTGCGCTGCACATGCCGTCGCTCCGCGACTCAGTTTCAAATTGCCACGCCAACCTTGGGTTAAAACCCAAGGCTGTCGCATGCCGTCGCTCCGCGACTAACGGACGGTCGTTTCCCGAAACAATGTTAACAAACAATTCACGCACCGAAGTCGCCAACGCTTTTCCGTTTGGCAACAAGCATGCTTGGTGATTCACATTGAATCGTCGACTCGGTGACCTCGGTCGTTTTCCAGTGCGCATTGATCATCGGGTGCGTCGCTGGCGTTCTGGCGCAGTTTTGCGCTTTGAGATCACGCGTGTGGTGAGCGTGCCCGGCAACGGGCGTCCTTACGCTTTTACATCCGATCTCGCCACACCGACGGGCCGCATCCACCGAACATGATTGCAAAAGGGCGCAATTAAAGATGGCGAACCATTACGAAAGCTCGTCATGCTACCGTCAGTTGACCGCGGTCTGGCTGGCTGAGTTTCGACAACAACTGCTCGGCGGCCCGTTCGCCCGTGTGAATGCAGTTGGGAACTCCAACCCCGTGCAGCGCGTTGCTGGCAAGTGCAAAACCTGGCAGTTTCGCGGCGCCCGCTTCGATACGTGCCACCAGCGATTGGTGACCCACGTGGTATTGAGGCATCGATCGGCTGTTTCGCGTTACGTGCTGAAGCACAGGTTGCCCTTCGATCGCCAACAAATCGGCCAATTCTCGTTGCGCTAATTCCAGCAGCTCGGCGTCCGTCAAATCGAGCAATTCGCTCTGGCACGCTCCGCCAACAAACACGCGCAACAGCACGCTGCCGTCCGGCGCACGGCCCGGATACTTGACACTCGAAAAGCTGGCCGAAAGAATCTTGCGTCGCTCGACCAGCGGCACGACAACACCGAAGCTGTCGAGCGGATGGCCAATCTGCTCTCGACGAAATCCGCAGGAAATGATGGCGGAACTGCCATACTCAATCCGCGCGAGATTCGCCGCCAGCAACGCATCCACTGCCTGTAATAACCGCGCGCTATGATGTGACGGTGTCGCGAGAATAACCGCATGGCAGGTCATTTGCCGGGATTTCCGGCCCCCAATGTCTAATCGCCACCGTTGGTCACTGGTCGGCGTAAGTTTTTCGACCGGTGAGTCGACGAGTAGCCTAACATTTTGCAGGTGTTCGACGATGGCGCGTACGAGTGACGACATGCCGCGGCGCGGCGCAACGAATTGGCTGTAGCGAACACCGCCGCTTTCCTTGTCTGCCGAATCACGCCGGACCTTGCGTTCACGCAACATCGCACGCGTCAGACTGCCATGCTCGCGTTCCATCTGCAAAAAACGCGGCATGGTCGCCGCGAGGCTAAGCTTTTCCGCATCGGCCGCGTAGATGCTGGCGACTAGCGGCTGTGCCAGTCGCTCGTACATTTCACGTCCGAATCGACGGGTGACAAAGGATGCTAGAGACTCGTCTTCGTCACTGCCACGGCGAGGCACAAACCGTTCGCACGCCATACGCAATTTTCCGCGAGGGCTGAGTATGGGAGTTAAGGCGACGGGCAACAAGCGGCTTGGAGCCATGACAATAAAGCCCGGCGGAATTCTCCTCAGTTGCCCCCGGCGAACGACAAACGCGCCGCGGTGAGACGGATTTGTCGGCACAAGTTCTTCCGCGAAACCAATACGGCGACAGAAGTCAACAGCCCAAGGGACCGTGGTAATGAAATTGTCGGCGCCGTGCTCGATCAGGAATCCGTCGCGGGTTTCCGTTTGCAGGACACCTCCCAGGTGCTTGCTCGCCTCAAACAGGACAACATCCGCCGACGGATGCAGTTCGCGCGCTCGATGCGCCGCCGCCAACCCCGAGATTCCGCCGCCGATCACTGCGATCCGAAGCCGCGGTTCATCGCCCATTACGGTCGCCTCCTCAATCGTCCGTCCCGATGTCACGCGTGTACGCTTCCTGAATTAGTGAATTCTCGGCCTGCTCGTGCGCCTCGAATGTCCGCGCGAATACGTCGTACTCACCCGCTATCGCTTGCCACCAGGAAGCAGACGGTGTTCCCTTCGTGGCCGTGCTTAACAGCCGCTCCAACTGTTTGGCCAAGTCGGGATGTTGCCGCAGCAAACCGTCCGCTTGGTCCTTTAGTCGCGGAGCGACTTCAATGGCCTCTCGAAAGTATCCCCCCGCTTCCTCATGCTGAAAATGTTCCAACACGACATCGTTGAGTTGTTTCAACGTCGCGAGCACCTCCGGCTGACTTTCGCCGCCACGCGCGAAAGTGCGTCGTATTTCTTGCACAAGTTGGCGTAGATGCGAATGCTCGTCAGGCAGCTCGCGCGCGGCTGCCTGTGGTAAGTCCTTGCTTGTCATTGTCGGCCTCTGTGCAGAATCAACGTATGTTCACGACAGGCTTCCCGAACAATTTCTTAGACGCCGTGGCATCACGAGATATTCGGACCTTGACATCCTTAATATAGTCAGTATATTCATTGTGTCAAGGTTATTGGTGTCGCCTCGCTATTGGCAAGGAGAAAGCGCATGAGTGTCCATTCGCGTAGCGACTAACGGTTTTGATGTCCGTCGCAGACACTTACATTGGCGAGATGTCGAATGATTTGCAATACGAGGCCACCTGATCCAGCACGACCGGAACGGCGCGATTTCGATCAAAGCCCGTTGCTCGTTTTCTATGAAGTGACGCAAGCGTGTGGGCTGGTGTGCAAACATTGCCGAGCGTGTGCCCAAACACAACCTCATCCGGGCGAGTTGGACACCTGTGAGTCACGTCACCTGATCGATCAGATTAGCGAGTTTCCATGCCCTCCAATGCTCGTGCTTACGGGCGGCGACCCACTCTGTCGCGCCGACATCTACGACTTGGTTCAGTATGCTACCGGACTGGGCTTGAGCGTATCAATCACACCTTCGGCGACGCCCTTGGTTACGACAGAGTCAATTCGTCGTTTGCGTGACGCGGGCATCGATCGCATGGCGATTAGCATTGATGGGGCAGACGCCGCGACACACGACGGTGTGCGGGGCGTGCCGGGCAGCTTTGCCCGCAGTCTGGAAATCCTCAACCAGGCGCGACGATTGGGGATCCCGACGCAAGTCAACACAACGGTCACACCGGAAAACGTCCAGCAAATCAACGCACTCGCCGATCTGCTATGCGAGCTGGAGATCGTCATGTGGTCGGTGTTTTTTCTTGTGCCGGTCGGTCGAGCGGAATGTGTCGAGCGGCTGTCGGCCGCGGAATGTGAGGCCGCGTTCGAGCAATTGTGGGACCAATCGAAAAATCAGCCCTACCTGATCAAGACAACCGAGGCACCACATTACCGGCGATACGCCATTCAGCATCAGGTTGAGCACCAATCGCAAGACAGTTCCAACGTTCGAGTCTTTAGGCCGCTGGGAGTGAATGACGGCAAAGGCGTCATGTTTGTCGGCCATACGGGTCTGATTCATCCGAGCGGATTCATGCCAATCTTATGCGGCATTTATCCATTGCAACATGTTGTTGACGTGTATCAAGACTCGCCAATTTTTCGGAGCCTGCGTCGTGCCGATCGCCTGGAAGGGAAATGCCGCCAATGCGAGTTCCGAAACATCTGTGGTGGCAGTCGCGCACGTGCCTACGCCGTCACGGGCAATCCCTTCGCGGAGGAACCGGACTGCGCGTACGTGCCCTGAAGTTAATCCAAAGAAGGCTAGTCAACAAAGCCAATAAGTTCCGCGCTGCATTTCGGGTCCTGCAGTTTCCGCATGGCGCGCTGCTCGAGCTGTCGAATCCGCTCGCGGGTCACCTGAAAGACACGAGCCACTTGTTCGAGCGTATAGTTGTAGCCATCGCCTAGTCCATAGCGCAGCTTGATGATCTCGCGCTCGCGCCAATTCAGCTTTCGTTCGAGCAATTGATGGAGGTGACTCCGTAGCATGTTGCGACCTGCCCCTTCGGCCGGTTCCTGTTCGTCTACGTGCGTGAGCAAATCGCCCAATTCGCCCTCTTCGCTGCGGCCGACGGGACTATGCAGGCTCGTGGGGGCTCGATGCATGCGAAAGACCAACCTAGCTTCCTCGGCCGTTGTGCCTGCGGCCTGCGCCGTTTCTTCCATCGTCGGCTCGCGACCGAGTTCGTGATAAAGCTCACCGAAGACGGTGCGAATCCTGGATATCTCCGCCACCATGTGACACGGAACTCGAATCGTACGGCTCTGATCGGCAATCGCCCGCGTGATCGCTTGACGAATCCACCAAGTTGCATACGTGCAGAATTTGAAGCCGCGCCGGTACTCAAATTTTTCCACCGCCCGCATAAGTCCCGCGTTTCCCTCTTGAATCAAATCCAGGAAACTGAGTCCCCGATTTCGATATTTCCGGGCAATCGACACGACAAGCCGCAGATTGCCCTCGGACAGACCTCGCTTAGCTTGATTGTAGCGTTCATATACGGCGCGGAGTCGTTTCACCTGCGCTGCGAGACTTACCGGCGTGTGTTGGAAAATACGCAGGATGTGTTCGTACTCAGCTACGATGTGTTCGTACTCAGCTACAGGGTCTTTCGGGTCCACAATATCGGTATTCCGCTGCCGCACCCGTTTTGTGGCGCGGCGCGATTTTTGGGCCTTTTCGATCTCCACCATCAAATGCCGCAGGCGGGCTTCATATTTGATGATGCTCTCGAAATGTGGTTCAAAAAATCTGATCCTCAATCCCAATTCCTCGACCAATCGCACAGCGCGACGTCGCCGACGCGCCACACGCCGTCCCGCTTCTTGACTTTTACGCGTAGATCGCGTCCTGCCAGTTGCCACCTCATAGTCTTGTTCGTTCTGTTGCAATAAAGCTTCCAGCGTCTTCACATTGTGGGGTAGCCGACCGAGAATCTGGTGTTTCTCGAGCCGGTCGCTCACCGAGACTTGGACGGTGCGGTCAAAGCCCAATTCACCTGTTTGCAACCGTTTTAGCAGATCAACGGACTCGCGCAGCACGAAATCGCACTCCAGCAATAACCTGCGAAAGAGGCTGCGGTTGACTTCAACCTGCTTGGCTAGCGTGATCTCCTGCTCACGCGACAGCAGCGGATAAGCGGCCATCTGGGTCAAATACGTCCGTACCCCGTCGTCGGAACGCAGGCCGTTTCGGTCCTTTCCCTCGGTCGTCTGGTAAACACGATTGTTTTGGTTCGTTGTGGCAATCATCGCTTTACAAACAAATCTCTAGGTTTTTTTGTTTCGATTTAAGGAATTCGTCGCAAATAACTCGCGTTTGTTCCACCCTGCCCTTTTTCCGGCGGGGCGCGGGTAAAATCCTGCAGTTCTACACACCGTTTTTGCTTTTGCTGTGGTCCGCCTGACAACCCGACTGCGTCAAACGCAACCGGCTCCAGGGCGTGTCTATGACAAGGCCGAATAAAAACGGCGACTGGCGGCGAGTCGGCATGGCTTTTAGCAAACGGCGTCGCCATCAACAGGCGGCGTCGCATCTAAGTACCGGCCGTGGCGAGGTTGGCTGGCGCGGTTCGCAGAAAGGGATCCCGCATCTACTACAAATTGTAGGCAGCGTGAACACTTAGGCAATGCCTGCCATCCGATCTTTATCAGCAATTCCGCGGCTGACGTTCATCCGGGAAACGATGATCGTGCCCGCGACGAAAAACGGCAGCAGCCCAAATATCGCCAGACGCGGACTTCCCGTGATGGCAATCATCATTCCGAACGAAAACGTACCGAGAAAGCCGGTTGCCTTGCCAGACAGGTTGAAAAAGCCAAAATACTTGGCCGATTGATCCTCGGGTGTCAGAACACCCATCAGCGATCGGCTAACCGATTGCGTACCGCCCATCACAATCGCTATGACGCCGCCTAGAATCCAAAATTCGAATTTCTGGCGAACAAAAAGCGCCGCGACCAGCGTTCCCATCCAGATTGCCAGGCAAATTAGCAGCGTCTTCTTCTGCCCGATATAGTCAGCCAGCCGGCCAATGCCGATGGCACCAGGCAGCGCCAGAAACTGAATCATCAAGATGACCCCGACCAGCTCACTTTCCGTGAATTTGAGGTCTTGTAGAGCGAAAGTGGATGACTGACTGATCACGGTCTGGACGCCATCGTTGTAAAACAAAAAACCGATCAAAAACCAGGCCAGCGTCTTGAAGGATCGTAGATTTCGCAACGTTGTCACGATTTCGTTTACTGCCGATGTCGCGGCAACGAAAACGGATTGGGATTTTTGCGAAGAGCCACCTTGAGAGGAGCCGCCAGCGTCACGCAGTACTAAGATCGTGGGCACGGTGAACAGCCCCCACCAAAGCCCCATGATGAATAATCCACACCGCAGTTGCGACTCGAGGCTCGCCAACCCAACGTAGTCGCCCAACTTCATGAGTAACATGGTCAGCGCCAGCGCGATTCCGCCTCCGACGTAGCCGAAGCCATATCCCCAGGCGGAGACCCGATTCATCTCATCGTCGGCCGCGAGTTCGGGTAGAAACCCGTTGTAAACGGTTAACGAAAGTTCCAGCATCAAATTCATCCAAAAGAACAGCAGAACGATCAGAATGAATTGGCTGGAGGGCAATAGGCTCAACACCACGGCTGCTAAGGCGCCACAAAGTGCCGTTCTGGCAAGCCATTTGCGTTTACTCGCATGTGCGTCGGCAATCGCGCCCAGTAAAGGCGACAGCAGAGCGCCGCACAACATTGACAGTGCTATTCCCCACGCCCAGACGATCGGTCCCGTATGTCCCCAATCGTCGGACGGAAATACGACACGCTGCAGGTAGACGACCAGAATCGTAATGGACAAAGTCGTATAAGCACTGTTCGCCCAGTCATACATTGCCCACGCCAGCACGTCGCGGCGCCGCAGGATTTGCCAAATTGAATCCCGATTCAGATGGCGGCCGTTTGATGGCTCAGCGGAACCGTCGGGGGCAATTGGCGGCATGAATACGATCTGTCATTTGCGAAGCGGCCGGTTACTTTACAAGCTATTAGCCAACGGTCGGCGCGGTGGAATCTCGCTCATCGGAACCCTCGGAGTGAAGCGCCGCGGTATCCCGCATGAAAGGCTAAATTCTATTCCGTCCTGCCTTATCTCCTTTCGTCTGCCCACCATCGAGTAGAATATCATGTTTGAATATAGCAGGAACTTAAGAGGAGTCACGATATGCACGACGTGGATACGATCCTTGTTCCCGTGGATTTCTCGCAGTATGAACGCGTGGCGATAGAATATGCAACTTGGCTTGCCAAGCAATTCGACGCGAAAATCATCCTCGCGCATGTTACCGAGCCGATTACCGCATACTTCGGCCAGATGTATTGGGGGATGAGAATATCCGAGTCGGAGGATCGGCAAAAACGACTTGAGGAAATAGTTCCTACCAATACGACGGTGCCGTATGAACACGTAATGCTTTCCGCTGGGAGTGTCACCTTGACCGAAGCGGGTGATATTGCCGCGGAAATCTGCCGCTATGCGGAGAGCGCGGGTGTGGATCTGATCGTGATAGCCTCTCACGGTCGTTCGGGGATTTCAGAAGCCCTCGTGGGTGGCGTTACCAGCCATGTTATGCGACAGGCGACATGTCCCACGATGATTGTCAAGGCATCTCCGGAAGGCGACGGTGATGAGCGGTGAGCCTGGAGGCGAGGACCGAAATCTTGAGGATTATCGAGATTACCTGCGGCTATTAGCGCGGCTACAGTTGGATCAACGACTGCAAGGCAAAATTGACCTGTCCGGCGTCGTTCAGCAGACAATGCTGGAAGCTTACCAGGCATTGTCCAAGTATGAGCCTCAAGACGCCGAACATTTGGCGTCATGGTTGAGGCGAATTCTGGCCAACAACCTTTCGGACGAAATACGCAAACTGAAAACGGGTAAACGCGATCTGAGCCGAGAAAGATCACTCGAAGCAGCGCTGGAACAATCTTCTAACCGATTAGAGGCATGGTTAGCCGACGACCAATCTTCTCCCAGCGGGCACGCGCAGCGCCAGGAACAGGCATTGCACTTGTCCGAGGCGCTCGCCAAGCTGCCCGTTGCGCAAAGAGAAGCGCTGATGCTGCGACATCTTGACGGCAAATCGCTGGCCCAAATCTCTGAGCAATTGGGCCGCAGTCATGCCGCGGTGGCCGGATTGCTTAAGCGAGGACTGCAGCAATTGCGAAGTCAACTCCGAGACTGGAAATAAACATGCCCGCTGAAACGAATGACTCTTCTGCACGAAGGCGGCGTGTTGATGAAGTTATCGCGGCCTTTTTGGAAGCGGTGGATGCCGGAGCAACGCCCGATCCAAAAGAGTTTATCGCACAACATGGCGACATCGCGGACGAGCTGGCATCGTTCTTCGCCGATTGCGACCAGTTCGAGAGATTGGCCGCACCGCTGCAGGGGGCACGGGCTATCTCAAATGAGCAACCAGATGACGAAACAATTCCTTCGTCGAACCAGCCGAGCGAATCCTCGAACATAACCGCAGGCGCGCCGACCGAAACAATAACCCGCTTCTTCGGTGACTACGAATTGCTGGAGGAGATCTCTCGGGGAGGAATGGGAGTAGTGTATAAGGCGCGGCAGATCAGTCTCAACCGAATCGTCGCGTTGAAAATGATCCTGGCCGGGCACTTGGCATCATCAGAAGACGTGCAGCGTTTTCGGGCCGAGGCCGAAGCGGCAGCGAATCTCGATCATCCTGGGATCGTTTCCATCTACGAGGTCGGCGAGCACGATGGACAGCATTACTTCTCGATGGGCTACGTCGATGGCCACAGCTTGGCCGCGCGGCTCCGTGAAGGGCCGCTGCCGTCGCGCCGATCCGCCATGTTACTGAAACAGGTCTGCGAGGCCGTCCAATACGCGCATGAACACGACGTGATACACCGCGACCTAAAACCGGCGAATATCTTGCTGGAACAATTCAGAGATCCGAACGCAAAGAGCCAAGCACAAGACGCATCCGCCTCGTTAGAAAACGGTTGTTCATCGCCCTCCCCTCTCCACTCTCGGCCACGCATCACCGATTTTGGGTTGGCGAAGCGTATGAAAAGCGATTCGAACCTGACTGGAACAGGACAAATCCTCGGCACACCCAGCTACATGTCGCCGGAACAGGCGGCCGGGTCGACGCACAAAATTGGTCCCGTCAGCGATGTCTATTCGCTGGGCGCAATCCTTTACCAACTGTTGACCGGCCGACCGCCTTTTCAATCGGAGACGCCTCTGGACACTCTGTCGCAGCTTTTGGACTCTGATCCCCTTCCCCCACGGTTGCTCAACCGCAATGTACCGCGCGAATTGGAAGCCATTTGCATGAAGTGCCTCGAAAAAGAACCGGCGCACAGGTATCCCTCCGCCCGAGATCTCGGTGACGATTTGGAGCGCTATCTGGAAGGCGAAACCATTCATGCCTCCGGTATCAACCTGCTGGAACGCATGACCCGTGCCTTGCGGCATAGCCGGCACGAAGAGCACTTTCGCGGATGGGGTTTGGGGCTGATGGCCTTTGGACTGGTGATTTTTTTGTCCCACGCGGCCATATTTGTCCTGGAGCATACATGGGGCGATTCGTGGGCCACATATTTGCTGCCGCGAATTGTCATGTTCGCCGCCTTACTGATCATGT
>CBDUAB010000037.1:0-10032 GCA_965365045.1 uncultured Planctomycetales bacterium | reverse complement strand
TAAAATGCTCGCCCTCAAAAATCCGCAAGCCGGTACGGCGGCAGCCGTCTGTTTGGCTCTGTTGTTTGCCAATGGTGTCCTCGCTCAACGCTACGGCCAGCCTGACCAAGGCGAACCGGGCGACGCGATGATCCAAGCTCACTTGGCCAAAGAAGCGAACAGCATCCACGCAGGTTTCTCGGCAGACATTCAGTCGCTCGACAGGTGGAAGGAGCAGCACGATCAATTCCGGCAGGAATACCTCTACATGCTTGGGCTCTGGCCAATGCCGGAAAAGACGCCGCTTGAGGCCACGGTCACCGGCACTTGGAAGGGCGACGATTTTGAAGTCGACTTGCTCCATTACCAAAGCCGCCCGGGACTCTACGTGACAAGTAATCTGTATCGACCCGCGACGATCCAGGAAGGCGAGCGGCTGCCGGCGGTATTGTACGTTTGCGGGCACTCTTCGCGGGGACGCAACGGGAACAAGGCGGCATTTCAATCGCACGGTATCTGGTTCGCCCGACATGGCTACGTGTGTTTGGTCGTGGATACACTTCAGCTAGGCGAGATTGCCGCCATTCACCACGGAACCTATCGTGAGCAGCGTTGGTGGTGGCATTCACGAGGTTACACGCCAGCCGGTGTCGAATGCTGGAACGGCGTGCGAGGAATCGATTATCTGCTGGGCCGCGCCGATGTTGACCCGCAGCGCATCGCGGTGACTGGGATCAGCGGCGGCGGCGCGGCGACGTTTTGGATCGCCGCGGCCGACGAGCGTGTCCGCGTTGCCGTGCCTGTCAGCGGTATGGCCGACTTGCCATCGTATGTGCCGAATCGTGTCATCAACGGCCATTGTGACTGCATGTTTTTGTACAACACGTTTCAATGGCCATGGACAAGGATCGCCGCGCTGATCGCCCCACGCCCGCTGTTGTTTGTGAATAGCGACCAAGATCCAATCTTCCCGATGGACGCAAATGAGCGTGTCATCAATCGACTGGAACGGATCTATAGTCTTTACGGCGCAAGTGATCAGGTGGATGCCGTGGTCAGCATTGGCGGGCACGCCTATCGCCAGGACATCCGCCAGGCAGTATTCCGATTCATCAATGCACACCTTAAACACGACCTTGGAGAAGTCGCCGACAGCGAAGTTGACCTGGTTACCGATCCTCGCAGCGGCCCGCGCCATCCTATCCCGCCGGATGAGCTGCGTGTTTTCCGAACGGATGCGGACATCCCGAAGGACGAATTGAACACAACCATCGACGAGCACTTTGTGCCACTGGCGCGGGTGAAGGCGCCGACGGCAAGCACGTTTCCTGCTTGGCGGCAGGAACTATCGGCCGAACTACAGCGCGTCACGTTCCGCACAATCCCTGTCCCGGTTCCTGCCGCGAAAGCCGTCGGGCGCCCGTCGCCCGATTTCACGCTCTTGGAGATTGAACCAGGAATTCAAATTCACCTGCGTCAAATGGCCTCAGCCGCACAGGCAAAAGAATCGACACGTGTTGTCCTCGTCGTGTCGGCCGCGGACCCCGAGTCAGCCGCTCCCCAATGGTTGGCGGATGAACGCAGGTCCGGTGATAAAATCTTTGCCTGCGATGTGCGCGGCGTCGGTCACACCCGCTGGACGAGCAAAGACCCACCAAACTATGTCAAGCGTTCGTTCGCGTTGCTTGGCTCTACCGCGGACACCGGGCAGGTACGCGACGTCGCCGCGACTGCTCGATACTTGAGTGAACAAAATGATGGCAAAATACCGGTGTTCGTAGCTGGCGAGGGGACCGCGGCCGTGGTGGCTGCCTATGCTGCCCTGCTGGAACCAAAGATATCAGGCGTGATCTTGCACCAGCCGCCGATGACTCACATGGACGCCAACGCACCGCAGTTTCTGAACGTGTTGCGGGTCTGCGACATACCAGCGATGATCGGGATGTTGGCACCTCGGCCTCTCGTCATCCACAGCGACCGGAACGAGGGGATCGACAAGATCACTCGAATCTACGAAGCGGCGGGAGCTGCCGCGAACTTGACGGTCAAGTGAGAGCAGCAATGTTGCATCCAATGAGTCGACGCCGATTCCTAACAGGCTCAGCCGCCGCTGGTACGCTCGTCGTAGCGGGCGGAGCTCCTGGCGCAAAACGTAACGAGACACCGGTATTGGTCGACACGCATTTACATTGTTTTGCCGGCCCCGATGATGTCCGGTTTCCCTATCACGAACGGGGGCCGTATCGCCCTGACGAACCAGCATCTCCAGAGCACCTGCTCAAGTGCATGGACGCAGCCGATGTCGGCTACGCCGTCGTCGTGCACCCCGAACCGTATCAAGACGACCACCGGTACTTGGAGCACTGCCTCGATGTTGGAAAAGGGCGACTCAAGGGAACACTGTTACTCTTCGCCGATCGGCCGGGTTCGGTCGCAAAAATGCCAGAGCTGGTGAAGAGGATGGATGCGGTGGCAGCGCGCATCCACGCGTATGCACCGGATCGCTTGCCGCCGTTTGGAAAGCCCGAATTGCGAAACCTGTGGAAGCAGGCGACAGAACTCGACCTGGCCGTGCAGCTCCATTTCGAGCCACGGTACGCACCTGGTTTCGAACCACTCATTAAAGAATTCCGCGAAACGCGAGTCATCATTGATCACATGGGCCGCCCGTTTCAAGGAACACCGCGCGAGCACGAAGTCGTCATACGCTGGTCGCGATTTGACAACACGATCATGAAACTTTCGTCACTACCAGAAAACCGCGTTTATCCTCACCGCGAAATTCGCCCGATTGTCAAGCAACTGACGGATGCTTACGGCGCGGAACGCATGATCTATGGAGGCGGCTTCAATTCGAATGCGACTGGCCAGTCGTACGGCAAGGCATTCGAGCGCGCACGTTCGCTCATCGGCCAACTGACCTTGGCCGAACAAGCGCGGATCATGGGCGGCAACGCAGTCAGCCTGTTCGGTTTTAGGCCGTGACGCTGCCCTGAAGATGATTCTACACGACGATTAACATTTGATCGTCTTGCGTTTTTTGCCGATTCGCCCCATTTTCTCGATCTTCTCGATGTACTCCGTGGCAAGAGGAACTTTGCATGCCGTATCGCCCACGTCGACCGACACAGTGCCGATTGTTTTCGCCACTCGCTTGGCATGTTTCAACAGCGGTTTGACATACGCCCCCACGGCAATCACGAATCCGTTCATCGTATAGCGTACTTTATTAGGCGCCTTTTCGATTTCTTTGACAACGCGATTCAATAACTCTTTGATTTCAACCAAATCCAATTCGCCATCCGGCGTTATCGCGACGATTCCCGCATAGGTACACCAACCGCTGCAGGCGATCGATTCACGTTTGGAGTTGATCCATTTCATTGCCAAATCACGCGAATAGGGACTCTCGCTGGCCACCCAAGCAACCGTATACTCTGACAACGTAGACCATGTCGCGCCTTTGGCCCACGATTCAATTTGCCTTTTTGTCATTTGCGATCCATCGGCGACGATTCCAGCAAGATACATAGCGTCGCAATTGCCTGTTTCATACAGCTCGCAAGCGAGCGCCTGGTTGCCCTTGATCTTCTTGGCGATCGTTTTGAGATCGGCGACTTTGACACCGAACATGTTGCTCGGCGCGCCGTGGCGAGCAAAGATCTTCCGCGTCTGCTGGCTTCCCTTCTTTTTAAGTTCCGCCATGACTTGGCCAACAGTATTCATATTTGCAGCTCCAATTTCCGACCGACGCGAGACGCTAGCCCTGTTTTGCCAAGGCGCCGTCGTCTTCCATGACCCGTTGCGGCGCGTCCAAGCGGACGGCTTCGATTTCTCGGGTTGCCAGGAGGATATTGACAAAAAAGATACCAGCCGCCACGGCGCACACGGCGACGATCACTTCGGGGTATATCATACCGTCGTCAAATGTCTCCTCAAGCGTCCACAACCAATTCGACGCTTGCAATGGTGAATAGTCGCCTATTTGGAATTTCTGCAGCCAAGACTGCAAGAAAAATGGTGCTGCGCAGCCGACCAGCGCCATCAATACGTGTAACAAGACGGGTAAGACCAATCCGTACTGTGAGCGATTCGGAATCAGCACGATGATCAGGCGAGTAAGACCCAGATAAGCGACCACATAGGCAAACACCAGTATCGAACCCGTTACCATTTTGGCCGTCGTTCCAGCGGACGCGAAGATTGATTCCGGAAAACCAAATTCACTTTGCACAAAGACCGCCGTTAACATCAACGCCAACAACATTGCCAAATTGCTGACGGCAAAAACGTAACCAGTTCCTGAGCCGGGATTGAACCATGTTAGAAGCACACGTCCCAGGAACGATCTGGGCAACTGGCGTTTAACGCGTGGAGATAACTCGGCGCTTTCGCTCGTCATCAATGCTCCATAGACGTACCAGTGGATGCCGGCAAAGATCATCATGACGCCCAACATCTCCGCGAATCCAAACTCGACCCAGAAGTAACCAACCCAACCGACGAAAAGCACCGTTTGAACCAACATGGCGATACGGATGGACGTGGATCGATTGTCGCTGGCAAAACTGTTTTGTGCCGCGGCAATTAGCACCAGCAGGGTGAAATACGATACGTGAGCAGTCAGAATAACTCCCTGAGCGATCCAGAATTGCAGCTCATCCATCGGAATATTCTCGATGCCCTGGGAGGCGACGACAGCGACTATCGCGCCCCACGCCCAACACACGGCGAACAAGGCCAACAACAGAAGCACTGAGATCAAAGTCTGCCATTGACGCGATTTGCTTAACCCGGCAGACACCAGACCTATGACGCTCAGCAGCACCGAGATCAAAAAGGTGTACGTCAATAGCAGACCGATGGTTACGATGTCGACTCCCCGCAGCAAATACGTGAAAGCAATACACGGAGCTAGCGCGGAATAATAAACCATCATCTGCAAAACGGCACTGCCCAGTTTTCCAGTGACGATTTGTCGCGAATTCAAAGTCGAAATCGACAGCAGCTCGTACGTACCATCCTCGCGTTCAGAAGCGAGCGAACGGAAAGCGGAAAACGGCACGATTAACAACAGAGGCACGGCTAAAATAAAGTAATAGCCGGTCAGCATGAACAACCCCGTAGGTGCGTAATAAATGCCCGGCATCTGAATCACGACACCAAAAATGGACCACATCCAACCAAACGCCAGCAACATCGTGAATGTGATCAAAAACTGGCGGCTCTTGAGTGCTTGTCTTGCCTCTTTGACCAAAATTGGATTCAGCCGATCGCTGAAACGTTCCAACCAGCTCTCAATCCAACGGAGCCCCCGATTCACTCCTTTGTCAGAGGCGATCTCGGACTGTCCGACAATGGGAACATCGTCAATCGTGGTCACTGCACCGTCCCCTTGGTCACGTGCATGAAAACGTCTTCCAGCGATCTTTCTTCGCTATGAAACTCGGCAACTTCAAAACCGGCGTTGACTAGTTGCCGCAAGATGGCCACTTCGTCATGACGGTCGCCGCGATGCGAGAACCGGATCTGTTGCCCGCTGGTTTGAACGTGTTCCATTTCTTTGTGTACTTCGACCACTTTGGCAGCTTCCTCGACACGATCCAAGACGAAAACGACGACGTCACGATGCGTTCCCATCTGGGCCTGGATTTCATCGACCGTGCCCATTGCCAACAACTGACCTTTCTCAATAATGCCGATTCGATCGCACATTTCCGCCAATTCCGTCAGGATATGAGAGCTTACTAAAACTGTTTTTCCTTCGCCGGACGTGAGTTGTCCGATCATTTCACGTAGCTCGATGCGCGCGCGCGGATCAAGTCCTGCTGCCGGTTCGTCGAGGATCATAACTGCTGGGTCGTGGATCATGGATCGGCCCAGGCAGAGCCTTTGCTTCATGCCTTTTGAAAGACCCCGAATCGGTTTTTCCGCTAGTTGATCCAGTTTTGTAAAGCTCATTACGTGTTTCAGCGCGCGATTCCGCTCGCGACCGACCAGGCCGTAAGCTCGAGCGTAGAAATCAAGATATTCGCGACAGTCGACGTTGGCATAAGTGCCAAAATAATCCGGCATGAAACCTAAACGCCGTCGAACACGGTCAGGATCATTGATAACCGAAAAGCCATCAATGTATGCGTCGCCGTAGGTGGGCAGATCCAGTGTAGCCAGAATTCGCATGCTGGTCGTTTTGCCGGCTCCGTTGGGACCAATGTATCCAAACACTTCTCCTCGAGGGATCGCGAACGAGACGTCCACGACTGCCTGGGTGGCACCAAAAAAGCGATGCAACCGATGCAATTCGATCATCGAGCGCTCGTGTTGGTGAACCGACTGTTTCAACATGGTCGTGTCTTGTTGTTCAATTCGCGTTACCAATATCCCTTGGTGACATTCAGGCCAGCCTGCTGCACGGCACCGGCCACTCCCAAGGGCACCGTTTCAGGCGCTTCTTCGGTGATGGCAAAATAAACCCGACCGTTTGATCGAGGCAACAAACGCAGTTGGGCAATATTCCGTTCAAGTACGCTCGAAGCGGATGTAGGCTTGGGAAAACCACTATCCATGTTACCCCCGTAGTACCTGCGCACCCGGGGTTCGACGAAGCCCTTTGGTATTTTGGGCTGATGCATGAAGAGCACCTTCTGCATTCGATCCTTGACGTCCTCGAACGGTAATTCAGCCAACTTGCATGTTTGCCCGTTACGAATACTTGTCGACCAATAGAACTTGTCGTTGTCGATCACCAATAGCTTGTCAATTGGCGTGCCCAATCTGTTTACCGCGGCCAGGGAACCGCCGTTCTGTTGGATCACGACTTGTTTGTCGGTGTCATCGACGTGGACGACCATCGTCTGGCATGGTGCGCGGCTTTTTAGATATCCAGATTGCAAATGCTGGTACCGCCCCCAATACAACTCGTGCCGCCTTTGGTTGTCCTTGGGCGGGAAATAATCAATCGGGTAAACGGCCGCACGCGCCGGATAGACCATCCCTTCGGACGGTGCCAAACCGGCGTAATACGACTGCCGCGACCAGGAGGCGGCCGTTCCGTCTTGGCTGTTGATCTCCGTGAAACTACGAACGCGTACCCGTGTCGCGAATCCATCGCCAACCAACGCATAAATCAAAAGGCATGCGGTGACAATCGCAGCTCCAACCGGAACCGTGATCAACAGCAGGTATAGCCGGTTGAGACGGCGAAGCCAAAAATAGTTGACCGGGCCGATCACCACAACGAACGCCGTTATGATGAACAAGAATGCACTAATCGGCGCAGCGCCCACTCCTGGAATCAGAAATTCCCAAAAATGGCTATTCTTACGCATGCGCGAAAAACCATGTCGGAGAAACCATTGCCAGCGCTCCGCCTGCATTTCGTTCACCAGCCAGTCCCACTGTCTGATGTCTTCCGCGAATGGATCTTCGGACCCCATCGCGGCGACATGCCCCAGTCCCAACGGACGTAAAAGAAACAAGGTATCGGGGACCTCAGCCGCTGGCCGGATCGACTTTGGACCGTCCCCTTCAACTTCGATCTGTTCATAAGTGGGCTGTCCGCTCGGAGACCAAGTTACGACCCGGTCTTGCATGAACTGACCTGGAATCTTTCCGTAGTTACTTGGATTCGGCACAGTCCAACCGGGATACGCGTCGCCGGTATCCGTTGAGGCCGATCGCATCCGCAGCAATGACTCCAATTGATTCAGCTCCTGAAACGCCATACCAATCCCACACACAATCAATGTCGAACCAGTGGTGATGTAGTTGCGCATCGCATCCCATTGTTCGGGATACTCGGAAATCATCTCTTTTAAATCGTCCAGCGAAATGTAGATTAAATCGAAACAGGTATAATTGATCCATTGGGTCGGCAGCTCGGCCGGCTGCCGCAGCTCGGCAGTCGAAAGATTTTGAAAGACGTCCAGGATTTCCGTGTCCGTGGGCGCTTCCGTTTCCATATTTTGGCCCGACTCCAAGTTTTTAATTAGATCTTGTTCGAAGTCACCGTGCGGTGGAAAGAGGCGAGCACAGCGTTGAATGTTGGGCAAAGTTCGAAGGTTGTTCGACGCACTGTTCGTGCTGCGTCGTGACAGTCGACGTTGTTCATTGATAGGCGGTGCATCCGCGTCAATGAACAACATTGAAGGGTACGCCTCGGTCCATTCCCAATGGTTTTGCATTTGAGGGAAACTAGTGTTGACGGACAATTCCTCCCACTTCCGCCCATCTTCGAAGATTTCAATCTCCACGTTGGTCCAGACGTCAAATTGAGGTACGGACAAAGTCTTTGTGACCTTGGTACTGCCCTCAGGGATTTCAACGTTGCATTTGGCTCGCAGGCTCCTTTGGCCTCTCATCCAGTTGCCGGGTGTCAATGTCACCGAGATCGTACGGTCAGCCGGTGCCGCCACGTTCGGAATGACCTCGATCTGCACTGGACGATATCCATTTCCCTCCACCCAATGGTTCGAGATGTTAACGCTCAAGCCACTCTTTGCCTTTTGTCCCGGACGATTTATCGGTAACGAAATCGTGCCGCCGTTACCAGCCTGAACCGGTCGGATCGAGACAACCATCGATGCGGCGATGACCAACACCAAGCAACAATTCGCCGCGGGGGTGAAACAGATTTTGTTTCTTAACGTCATCTCGATCCCTGTTCAGCAATTAGTACGGATCGGTTGGAGGTATGATTTGCGGTGGCAAGGCATCGGTTGCGAGAGGCGATGCCGGTTTCGCTCGCGGTCGCGCCAGGCTCGTTGTTTTCACCAATAAAAAGGAAAAAGAAAATATGGCGGCGAAGATCGTCATTAACAACGCCAAGGCCGAAATCGCGCTGATCACCGCAAAGGCCCATTTGCTGCCGGCTACCGCAAGTGACGCGATCAGACATATGACAGCGCAGACCGCCGTGATGACCAGTATGAAACGAATGGAAAAACGCGGGATCAACATGATAGCGCCTTTACTTGGATCTTGTGTGTCGCTACGCGCCTGCAAGCGAACCACTTCTTAGTCTGCCTGCTGCTCCGATTGGTCGTAAGACCCCGTAGGATCGACCGAGTCACCGGAAATGGGCCCATTGCGTCGTAGCATGACCGGCGCAACTTCGTAAGATTGGCCTTCGTTTTTACGATTGCGTCATTGGCATAATGATGTTTTGAAGTTGACATCAAGATGCCAAACAATAGACTTAAACTGATGAGAACCACACTAACACTCGACGATGACGTTGCCGCCAAAGTGCATGCCGCGGCGAATAGCCGTGGAATCAGTTTCCGGCAAGCGGTGAATGAATACCTCCGCATGGGGCTAATGACACGCAAGGAGCTAAGTGGTCAGGCCGCCTTTCGCGTTACGGCTCGAGATTTGGGGGAGTTGCCGGGGTTGAACTACGACAACATCGCGGAATTGCTACAGCATTTAGACGGGGCGGCCAACCGATGATTTTGGTTGACGCAAATCTGATTCTTTATGCGTACAACAGCTCGGCAAACCAGCACAAAGCCGCACGGAAGTGGCTTGAGGAAACGATCACAAAGCCTGAAGTATTTGGCCTTCCCTGGATTTCGATTGTTGCCTTCCTGCGGATTAGCTCCAATCCGCGCGCATTTCTGAGGCCGTATTCGATCGACGAAGCGTGCCGAATTGTTTCGGAGTGGTTTGCGCAACCCTCAGTGACATTGCTAAGTGCCGGCGAGCGGCATTGGGAAATACTCGAACGAACATTGACACAATCTCAGGCAACCGGACCGTTGGTTACCGACGCTCATCTGGCCGCACTTGCGATCGAACATGGGGCGATACTCTGTTCGACCGATCAGGATTTCACACGATTTCAAGGGCTTAACTTTAAAAACCCGTTGGCATAACACGACACTGGCAATTGAGATTTGCTTTTGACCTCAGCAACATTTCCACTAGTTCATGGTTAAAATGACAATCAATGAGCGGAGCTCATTGTCGACATGACCTAATTTGACGTCTTCTCCTCAAAGACGTGGCGTTGCGGTTGCGATTTCAGCCGCCCCTGTAAAGCGAATAGCTGGG
>CBDUAB010000036.1:0-10141 GCA_965365045.1 uncultured Planctomycetales bacterium | reverse complement strand
AACCTCTGAATACACGGTGCGATTACGCAAATCAAAATGCTTCACAGCGTTGCCTGAAAGGGCGAAACAACTCGTGAATTGCCTCTGGCATTACCAGTTGTTTTGCCCTTTCAGGGCGAGCGTCGTTAATGTTTCCTTGTTCCCAGGGCGTTGCCCTGGGCTGATGTGTTGAGGCCCTTTCAGGGCGAAGAAACGTTGATGTAGTTCGTTGTAGCGACACTCGGTACGACGATATTTCGTCGCAAAGTGTCGGTGTCCAATTAGTCATTCGCCATTTGCATTAAATGCGTCTAGTATCACACATACTGATTAATCGTTCTAACAACTAGCACCGTCAGCCCCGCGTGTCGCGCCATTGGTCGGTGCGAAAATGCTCACGATAGGCACCGTAGTCGTTGAACCAAAACCGTTTGGCCAGCCGATACACCAGATTCTTTTCGGGTATCTCGTGTCCGGGATCATACTGCGACGGGTGTGGATTCATCGCGGCCAGCTCTTGGAAAGATTGCTTTCGCGCTGTGGTGTCGCGCGCGCCATGACGGTCGGCTAATTCTAGCAAAAGATCCGGGCGTTCGAGCACAATGCAGCCGCGCGTGGACTCGGCGGCCGTCTGCCGAAAATCCCGCAAAAACTCGGATTCATTGAAAGTCTCTTTGAGCGGGCGATCGTCGTGAATCGACTCAACGGCAAATTGAATGATGGGGCACGGCTCGATGTCACCCCACGGGCTGACGTGATGCGTAAAGCCGGTCGCGGCCGGGCATACAGCGCGGCCTTCGTCGTCGTAATAGGCGTCGATAATGACAATCGGCTTCTTGACACGCATCTCCACGACGAACCGCCGCGCCTTGCGCTGTTGTGCGGGAGTCAGACACAGTTCGGGACAGGCGTCTGGTCCAACCGCGCGATAAATGTGAAACCAAGTATAGAACACGCCCATCTCAATCAGACGGTCAACCCCACTTCTCGCACAGCAAGTCGTCAAAATTCGTTTGGCACAAACTCGTACAGACGCCGGTCATCACACGGTTTTCGAGACAATTATGCAAGCCTTCCATTGTCTTGCTCAGCACATTCAGTCGACCGCGGCGTTCGTCACTGACAATCTCGGAACCTTCGACACTGATCAACGGCGTGACATTGCCGAGCCGACGCAGCTCCTTGGCCGTTTGCTCGTCGATAAAGTGGCCGTTTGTAAACACCTGAAAGTAGCAATCAGGGTGCCGCTCCAAAATCGTCAGCAGTTCGGGGTGCATGAACGGTTCGCCGCCGAGAATGCCAAAGAACGCATTGCCCATTTCTTTGGCTTCACCGATCAAGCGGTCCATTGCATCAACGTCGATTTTTTGTTGCGGCGCGGCCACATCTATCCAGCAGCCCTGACAGCGCAAGTTGCAACTGTTGATGATCGAGATGTAAAGGAAGGGCGGAAAAAACTCTCCGCGTTTGAGCCGAGCCTTGTGCTTCTGCACCGATCGGATGCCGCCCGCTCCCGCCAACCAAGCAAGCTTCCACAGCAGACGCTTATCCGTTTCCATCAGCAGCCGTTTGGCCATGCGAAAGTACATCTAGGGACCCTTCTGTCGCTCAGAGGTGATTCATGTGGTCTTCATGCAAGACGTGGATTATAGCAGCATGAATGGCCATCGACACGGCGCCGCCGTTTTCGGCGAATGACTAATTGTCTAAGGACTAATGCCTAAGGAAATCCGAATTCCTAATGACGAATGCACATCAGTGTTTTACCGAGGAAAACGCATGATTCCTTCGCTCATGGCTCGAATCCTCTCATTTTGGGTTTTTTGCGCGCACTTTGGCATTGGTCATTCCTTAGTCATTAGTCCTTAGAAATTAGTCATTCACAACATGCATTCAATTATTCGTGAACGGTCTCATTCAAGCAGGCACGTGCATGTCAGGCCGAAAAACCGCCCGACAGTCGACAAGCGACGTGTCTAGAGCGTACACTATGCGGCTGCAAAATAACGCATTTCCTCATCGGGGCAGGAACGTCGCATGCTGATAACTCCGCGACTGACAAGCGCTTACGGCAAAGCACGCCGCGACCTGCTCAGGGAACGCACGAACGACTCGCATTGGATCGGCCGTCTGTCTTCGTCCGCTCTTTCAACAGCCACAGCCGTCAGCGCCCTGTCAATTGCCGGAAAACGGTCGATTGCCGTCAAACATGGGAACGAGACGGCTGCCGACAGAAAGCTGATCGATGCCGGGATCGATTGGTTGGCGGCTCAGCAGAACGAGGACGGTGGCTGGGGCGACACGGACTTCAGCTACTCGAACATCGCCACCACGATGCTGGTTCAAGCTGCGATTCACCTGAGTGAACGGACCGGTGCATACGCGGACAGCCTCGATCGCGCCCAGTCGTACGTTGATCGCACGGGAGGAACCGCTGCGCTGCGGCAGCGATTTGGACGCGACAAGACATTTGCCGTGCCAATCTTGACCAACTATGCATTGGCGGGACTTTGCCGTTGGATCGAAGTTTCCTCGTTGCCGTTTGAGCTGGCCTGCGTTCCGCAGCGGTTTTACCGCTGGCTAGGCTTACCAGTTGTCAGTTATGCCATACCGGCGTTGGTTGCGGTTGGACAAGCACGCTATCACCACCTCAAGCCACGCAGTCCACTGCGGCGATACGTGCGCAATAGGACACGGGAGTCCAGCCTCAAGGTCGTCCAGCGGATGCAACCCGAGAGTGGCGGCTTTCTTGAAGCTATTCCGCTGACGAGCTTCGTCGTCATGAGTTTGGCATCGATCGGCGAATCGAATCACCCTGTGGTCCAGCAAGGCCTGAAGTTCCTACGTAGCTCGGTACGCGAAGACGGTAGCTGGCCCATCGATACCAATTTGGCCACCTGGAATACGACATTGGCTGTCAACGCGTTGGAAGTCGATGGCAAATGGGATAGTAAATCGTGTCTGGAATGGTTGCTGACGTGCCAACACCAGAGGCAGCATCCATTCACCGGGGCAACGCAAGGTGGATGGGGATGGAGCGACCTCAGCGGTGCCGTTCCTGACACGGACGATACGGCTGGAGCGCTGTTGGCGCTGGCCAATTATCGCCGGCTTCCCGAACTTTCCTCGGAAGATCTCGCTCGGATCCGATCCGCTGCTCACACGGGCCTGGATTGGCTTGTCAGCCTACAGAATTCCGACGGTGGTTGGCCGACTTTCTGTCGCGGTTGGGGCAAGCTGCCTTTTGACCGCAGTGGCACGGATTTGACAGCCCATGCGCTGCGGGCATTGGACGCTTGGGCGGAACTTTATGACCATCGTGCGGTTAAATCCCTTGTCGACCGTGGCTTGAACTACTTAAGTCGATATCAGCAGCGCGACGGGAGTTGGACACCGCTTTGGTTTGGCAATCAAGACGATCCACTGGAGCAAAACCCAATATACGGCACGGCAAAAGTCCTGTTTGCTTATCGCGACCTACGACGTGCGAACGCTCCGGCTGCTGCCGCAGGTCGAGTTTGGTTAGCAGCCGCTCAAAATGCGGACGGCGGGTGGGGCACCGCTGGCGGTAGGAACCAGGACGACACAAGCAACAGCAGCGTGGAAGAGACCGCCTTGGCGATCGAAGCGCTGTTGTCAGATGATTCCGTGACAAAGTTCCAACTTGTTCTACAGCAAGGACTTAATTGGCTTGTCACGGCCGTGGAACAAGATCGGCATCGCCGCGCCTCGCCCATCGGCTTGTACTTCGCTAAGCTGTGGTATTATGAGCAACTCTACCCACTGTGTTTTACGCTTTCAGCGCTTCGAACCGCGGTAAAACGATTGGTGCCGGAACCCGTCGTCAAAGAAACCCACCAAAACACCGCACACTATGGTTCAGATTTCAGATTGAGGTCCAGATAGATCAAGGCCATGTAGATTACGGTCATCAATTAGCGTTTGTACTATTGGCGACACTGGCGAACCCATCAGCGACATCTTGAGGAATTCCATCTTGGCCACTGCACCTTCGCGATCTAATGGCTCAATCACTATCGCCACCGCTGCGGAACCCGGCGCGAAACCACGTCGATCTCGACGCCGCAAGACGTCTCATCTAAAAGACGTACCGGGCACGAAAGAACTCCGCGCCGACATCCGCCGTCAATGTCGCGCTGCTGCCGCCAAGCTAAACCCGGAGCTGCCGCCGACCAAAAATGAAATAGAAACGATCGCGCGCGGCGTTTTGGACAAAATGGGACTGGCGGAGTGTTTCGTAGGTTGGACGATGGTACTGCTAACAACGGAATTCTGGACGGATCAAGTCGCCGCCGTGCCACCGTCGCGGAGATTGCTCTTACTGCCGCATTGCCTCAAGCATGCCGAAGGCTGCCCGGCGGACTATGATGAATTTGGTCTGGACTGCGAGAGATGCGGTGCCTGCAGCATCGCCGACTTTCGCACCAACGCCGAAAAATTGGGCTACAAAGTGTTAGTGGCTGAAGGCTCGCCCATCGTGCTCAAAATCATCGTCAGCGGTCACATCGATGCCATCGTCGGTGTCGCATGTTTAAACGTATTGGAAAAGGCAATCGACAAGATTCTCATGGCGGGTATTCCCTGCATGGCTGTGCCATTGTTGTCGAGCGATTGTCGTAACACTTCGGTGGATGAAGACTGGGTGCACGAAATGATCCACGTCGCACCGTGTCAACCGACGACAACTCCGAGAACGTACGTACATCTAATGCGCGCGGCCAGCAAGATGTTCGAGGCAGAGGAACTTGAACGTCTGGCGCCGCGAATTCGCGGCGGTCCGCGCCTGGCCGAGGTCAACGGTGAGGGCTCCGGGGCACTTGATCCGGTCGCCGCCACCGAAACCATTGCTTACGACTTCTTGTCCAAGGGCGGCAAGCACTCGCGTCCCTTTACAACTTTGTCCGTTTATGACGCATTGACCGGAGGCGCCGGCACGCAGGCCGACGGCGCCGAACGCGTGGCCTCGCTTTCGAATGCCGTCAAGCGAACGGCCATGTCCATAGAGACATTCCACAAGGCGTCGCTCGTTCACGATGACGTCGAGGATGACGACGAGCACCGCTACGGTGAATTGACGCTTCACCGTCGACACGGCGTTCCCACGGCCATTAACATCGGTGACTTTTTGATTGGCATGGGCTACCGCCTCGTCAGCCGCGAAACGGCCGAACTCGGCAGTGATGTCGTGGCCGACATCCTGGATAAACTGGCGGATGCACACATGCGCCTTTCCGAAGGCCAAGGAGCCGAGCTGCTGTGGCGCGACGCACTCGACAAACGACTCAAACCGCTCGACGCGCTCAAGATCTATGCACTCAAGACAGCGCCGGCGTTCGAGGCGGCACTTTTTGTCGGCGCGCGATTGGCGGGACCAGTCGGCGATTACGCCAATCCGATCAAGCTCTTCGCGCGTAACGTCGGAATCGCCTTCCAAATCCTCAACGACCTCAAAGATTGGGAGGGTGACCGGGACAACAAACTCGCCGCCGGTGGTGACGTGCTAGGGGGTCGTCCAACGCTGTTGTGGGCGTTGGCACTGGAGGCACTCGAACACGAACAGCAATCCGAACTTTTGTGGCTGGCCAACGGCGCGGACATTTCCGACGCGGCGCGTGTTCAGCGAGTGCGACAGCTCTATCGATCCGCGAACGTATTCGAAAAAGCACGGCGTCTGGTCGACAAACACCAAGAGCGGGCGGAAGCCGTCGCCGACGAGATCGAACCGGACGAACTGCGGCGACTGTTGTATTACTTGGTCGACACCGTTTTGGATCACGCCGATGCCAACGAGACACCTGTGATGGTCATCGAGTTGCCTGCGGATGTTCGCGCATCCTAGTTCAATGGCACTAACAACCGTTCATGATTCTGGAGCGCGCGTTGCGAATGACTAATGTCTAAGGCCTAATGACTAAGGAATGCCTAATGACGAACAAAAGCACCAAACCGTGATTATCAAAAACCAGCGGCCGCTCGCTCGGTAACAACCTCGGACAAAACAGTCGACGTGACACTATCGGTTTAGTCATTGGTTATTAGCATTCCTTAGTCGTTCGCGTAGCGCTGCCGCCTCCAATCAATCCATGCTTACACCGTACAAACTCGTCGAATTGTTCTATGAAGACCCGTCGAAATGCGGCGATTTCACGGAAACACAGGCGTCCGATTTGCCGGCCGAATATCGATCGCTGCTTGATCATGATGATCATATGACTGTGACGGTCGAAGCGCTTCACGACTCCCTGGTTGATGTCGAAGTCCTCCACGCCCGCGAAGACGCAGATTACTATTCGCGAAAAATCTTGCTCAAGAGACGGAGCGACGGCCAAGTGGTGCAGTTCGGCATCGTGCGCCTTACTTTGGCTTTACTCGATGAAGACGTTCGCCGTGAAGTCGCCGCACACCGCATGCCGCTGGGACGTATCATGATCAAATTCCACGTGATGCGGCATGTCAAATTGGAATCCCTTTGGCGTGTCACGCCGGGCGTCGATTTGTGCCGGCACTTCTCTTCGGATAAACCTACATTCGGCCGTACGGCCTGGATTCATGTGAATAACCAACCAGCCGTCGAACTGTTGGAAATCGTGGCCCCGATCGAATCGTGAGCCATGCCGATTGGATGGTTCTGTCGCCGATTCCACGCGGCGAGCCTATACTGCATGTGGAGGTTACTTGAAATTGCGATCTGATATGAAATCCTCATACGATTGCGTGGTGGTTGGAGGTGGTCCGGCAGGTTCGACGGTGGCAGCGTTGGTAGCCGAAGCGGGCTTTGACACGTTGCTGCTGGAACGCGAAAAGTTTCCCCGGTTTCACGTAGGCGAATCACTAATGCCCGAAACCTATTGGATTTTCAAGCGTCTTGGTGTGCTCGAAAAAATGAAGCAGAGCGACTTTGTCAAGAAATGCAGCGTGCAATTCGTCAACGGCAACGGTCGGGAATCACAGCCTTTCTTCTTTGATCAACACGATCCACACGAGTGTACTCAGACGTGGCAGGTCGAGCGTGCCAAGTTCGATGAGATGCTCTTTGTCAATGCGGCTGACAAGGGCGCCACTTGCGTGGATCAAACGCGTGTACTAGAAGCGATCTTCGACAGTCAACGGGCAACGGGTGTACACATCCAAACGTCCGCCGGCGAGCGACAAGACATCAGTTCCCAAGTTGTCGTGGATGCGACGGGCGTGCAAGCGCTCATGGCCAATCGGTTGGGACTCTGCGAACCGATCACAGGCCTCAAGAAGGCGGCCATCTGGTCTTACTATCGCGACGCCGAACGCGATCCGGGTCCAAACGGAGGCGCGACAGTTATCCTCCACACGCAAAGCAAAGAAGCATGGTTCTGGTACATTCCGCTTCAAGATGCCATCACGAGTATCGGCGTTGTCGGCGATCACGGTTATCTGCTGAAAGGTCGCGGTACACCGGCCGACGTATACACCGCCGAGCTCGCGGAGTGCCCTGCCCTGCAACGACGTCTCCAAAACGCCCAGCGTGTGGAAGACTTCCGTGTTGCCAAAGAATTCTCGTTCACCACCAAACAACATGCTGGCGACGGTTGGGTGTTGGTTGGTGACGCCTTTGGATTCATCGATCCGATCTATTCATCAGGCGTTTACTTCGCGCTGAAAACAGGCGAGATGGCCGCCGACGCGATAATTGCTGGACTGCGCAACGGCGATACTTCTGCCGCGGCCTTGGGAAATTGGACGGAGTGTTTCCAGTCCGGTTATCAATGGATCGCCAAACTGGTTTCCGCTTACTACACCAACGAGTTTAGTTTTGGCCGTTTCATGAAGGACTTTCCGCAACACCGCGGCAATCTGACCGATCTGTTGATTGGCCGTATATTTCACAGCGGCGCCGGTGATATTTTTAAAGATATGGAGCCCGAACTCGCAAAGATCAGCGACACTACATTGGCCGAATGAAGAGTGGCCGACTCGCTCCGCGAGTCGGCACCTGCTCGCGGAGCGAGCAGGCCACGTTCTTTCTTAGTCGAACTTTAGAGGTTGATAAAATGACACTCGACAACCCCACTGCGGACTCGGATGAACCGATCGTACTTGCCCGCGTTCCTCGTGACATGGAGGCGGCCATCATCGTCAACGCTCTAAAGCGTCGCGGTTTATTCGCCAAATCCGCCGGCGAATACACTGCGGGCTTTCGGGCCGAAGCGCCTGGTGACGTCAAGATACTGGTACGCAAAAGCGAACTCGCCGCCGCGCGCGAAGTCCTCGTAGATATTCGCAGCGACAAAGAGATCGACTGGTCGCAGGTCGACGTCGGCGACCCGGAGTCGTAACGGAATTAGCGTTCATCAGCGTCTATTAGCGGTTCACCAAAACTCGTAACCGCCCATGAGACGGCGATTCCAGACCTTTTTGCACTAAGGTCGGCCACACCGCGATTCCACGTACGCGGCAAAGTGTGGTAAATTCACCCTTTTCCAAGATTTGGCGACATGGACAGAAGTGGGGCAAAATGAAGTACGCAATCTGGGGACTTGTCGTTCTGTTGGTCATCCTGCATCAGGACAACTGGCTGTGGGATAACGACAGGCTAGTGTTTGGCTTTGTGCCGATTGGCCTCTTCTACCAAGCATGTATTTCCGTTGCGGCGGCGGTGACTTGGTTTTTGGCAACCAAATTCGCCTGGCCAACCGAACTCGAGCACGATGATTCGGAAGGAGCCGAGGCATGATACCGTTAATTATCATTTGCATTTATATGTCCATGCTCCTCGCCCTCGGTTTTTTCGCGAGCCGTCTCTTTTCGGGAACCAAGAACGATTACCTGTTGGCGAGTCATTCGATCGGACCGTTTCTACTGTTAATGTCGCTATTTGGTACAACGATGACGGCGTTCGCTTTGGTGGGCTCAACAGGAGAAGCGTTCAAAGAAGGCATCGGTGTCTATGGCATGTTGGCCTCGTCTAGCGGGATCATACACTCGCTGTGCTTCTTTGTGATTGGAATAAAGCTCTGGTCGCTCGGCCGAAAATACGGCTATACAACACAGATTCAGTTCTTTCGCGATCGGCTCGATTCAGACCTCGTTGGCGTTCTGTTGTTCCCAATCTTAGTCGGTCTGGTAATCCCCTATCTGCTGATCGGTGTCATGGCCGGCGGCACGGTCGTGCAAACAATGACCGCTGGTGCCTTTCCGGATTTGGCAATGTTCAGCGACCCTAGTCCAGCACGCAACGGTGGCATTCCGCCTTGGCTGGGGTCGCTCGCAATTTGCAGCGTCGTGTTGATCTATGTTTTCTTTGGTGGCATGCGTGGAACAGCATGGGCAAACGCTTTTCAGACTTTGGTCTTTATGGTGCTCGGAGTTGTCACATTCGTTGTCATTGCGAACAAGCTGGGAGGACAAGAGGGCTTGCTCGACAGCCTCAAGGAGGTCTCAAGCCGCGTAAGCCCAGAGAAACTGACGCGAATTGGAATGTCGAAGACGAAATTCTTTACATACCTGTTGGTGCCATTATCCGTCGCAATGTTTCCACACTTGTTTCAACATTGGCTGACTGCCAAGAGCGCACAATCCTTTAAAGTGCCGGTCATCTGCCATCCTGTCTTTATCATGATCGTCTGGGTTCCCTGCGTCTTAATGGGCATTTGGGCCACAACAATAGAACTACCGCCTCCCATCACGGCAAACCCGAATGCCGTGCTGCCTTTCATGGTCAAGACACAAACGGGCCCGGTGCTGGGCGGTCTGTTAACCGCCGGGATTCTGGCGGCCATTATGTCATCGTTAGACAGCCAATTTTTGTGCCTCGGGACGATGTTCAGCAATGATATCGTGGGCCATTACGCGGGTCGCGACCGTTTTACAGACCGGCAACAAGTCTGGCTGGCACGGATCTTTATTGTGTTGGTCGTCGCCGTCACGTACATTTTGAGTTTGTTGGGTTACAAAAGTGTCTTCGCGATGGGAGTCTGGTGTTTTAGTGGTTTTGCCAGCCTCTCGCCGTTAGTTTTTGCAGCCCTGTACTGGAAACGACTTACGGCCACCGGTGCCTGTGCCGGAGTGTTGGCCACAATCGCAAGTTGGTTTTACTTTTTCCGTGAAGCGGAATTTGGTGGGAATCGAACTTACACCATCGATTTGATGGGGTACGAAGTGATGCCCG
>CBDUAB010000035.1:0-10217 GCA_965365045.1 uncultured Planctomycetales bacterium | reverse complement strand
ATCGCCACCAGGCAACCGCCGTTCGTTTCGACGAAAACCTCGTCACTGGAATTCGATAGGCCCGACAATAACACGACGTTGTCGCTGGTGTTCTCCAAACACGCGGTTAGGGCGCGGCCCTCGTAGACGATGTCGGATTCCAGCAAGAGAAATGCGTCTTTTACGATGTGCCGAGCACAGTAGAGGGAATACATGCTGCCGGAATCCGCAAAATGCGGATTGTGGACCAATTGCACAGCCTGACCGTAACGAGTGTGTAGATATTCGAATTGTTCAGCAAGGTGTCCCGTGACGATTACAACCCGCCGGATGCCCGCGTCGAGAAGTCGCAGGATGGACTCCTCGATGATCGATTTTTCACCAAGATGCAGGCACCCCTTAGGCGCCTGTTTGCCAAGACTTTTCAGACGAACTCCCATGCCCGCGGCAAGGATTATTGCCGTTTGAACTTCTGGATCATGGAGTGTCGAGCTGGCGGTCGTCGGTTCGTCCGTTACTGAAGGTGTTATTCAAATAACTTCTTCATGGTCTCACCTAGGCCGGGGTGACATTCTCCGCGCAAGGGCCTTTTTGTCCGTTTGCTTCGTTGAAGGTGACCTTTTGGCCTTCTCGGAGTTCATCAAAGGTTGCGCCTTGAACGCTGGATGAGTGGAAGAACAAATCTTTCTCAGTCCCAACGTCGATGAATCCAAATCCCTTATCGGTAATTCGCTTGATAGTGCCTTCCGCCATTTTTCAAATTCTTTCTATCATCCTGCAACGGCTAATCGTCCTCGTTTCAGGACGTCCGACTGCAAATTAGACTTCCATCCGAATCGACTTCGGAAATTGTAGAAGTGCCACGAGGCACAACTATCACGTAGAGAGCTGGACGACCTCTTCAAAAGAGAAGCGTATTTCATCAAGAAAATGAAAGCCGATTGCAGGTCGCCAAGTGGTCGCCATGTCCAAGCAACTGAGTGGTATGATCCATCCAATGCCGTGAATAAACAAGCTGGCTTTTGAATTGGCACCCGTCTGGCCAACTCTCAGGTCAACGCAATTCTAGCGGCCAGTCTGACTCCTGTCGAGTATACAGGTTGCGTTTTCACTGCTGCGGGCTACGAAATCGCTAATGACATTCTGTCTCAACCATATGGCATGCGCCAGCAGTTGCAGAATCCATTGACCTACTTCGGTAAACTTCTCTTTCGCGGAAGCTGGTCAATGTTCAACATCACGGCCCGCCGAACGCTCGGGTGAGGTCCACTTCGGTGGAACGGGTGTGATCTCTGTGAGGCGGTGAATACGGGGTTTTTTGAGGTGAACGTGTCCTGACTTGGCAGGAAGCGAGGTTGGCATTTGAAAAAGCGGCGTCCTTTGCGAAATTAATTCTCGCAAAAAAAACAACCTCGCATGGCAAGGACGCCGCCGTGAATGATCTTAATGCCTGGGGACTCGATCAAGCAACCGATGAACAACGCACGCAGGAAGACCGAGACAAGCGACGCTCCCTGGCCTGAGAGTCTGCCCCGCCGTTACGACCGGCACGGTCTCACTTTCCCGACGTCGTTCTTACTTGCATATCCCGATCCAAAACCGACTTGTCGCCGATAAACCCGATAGGACCGGGACTATCCGCACGGGAAGAATCTTGAATGTTAAGAGTTGCTTCGATCATCGTTGTGATGTTGCTCGGCACGACGGCGGGCTGTAGTTCGATGCCGCCAACATCGGTTGCCGGCTATCGCAGCGAACATCGAGAAGTCTCGAGAACGCAGGTCGCTAAGACGCAACAGCGGCGGTCAGCAGTGCGTTCGGTAGCGCATGTCCAAGCGGCCGAAGAAATCGACGAATCGGAAGTAAAGTCCGAGCCACCAGAATCGCTTTCTTATCAGAAATCCGAAACACGATCAAACGCACCACTCACGCTTGCCGACCTCGAAGGCATTGCTCTGCGCAAGAATCCCACGCTGGCGGCGGCGGCGGCTCGGATGGAAGCGGCTCGTGGAAGTCAAGTGCAGGCGGGGCTGTATCCGAATCCGGTCGTCGGTTACCACGCCACGGAGATCGGGAACGTTGGTACAGCAGGGCAGCAGGGTGGGTTCATTAGCCAGCGATTCATCACTGGCGGCAAGTTGCAGTTGGATCAGGCGATTGCCGGTAAGGAAATTGACGAGGCACACTTTCTGTTTCATGCTCAGCAGCAACGGGTACTCAGTGACGTGCGTGTTCGGTTCTATGACGCACTTGTCGCTCAACGGCGACTTGAGCTGACGCGGAAACTGGCAAGCATTGGCGACGATCTTGTGACAGCGACGAAGACGTTGTTGGAAGGGCGATTGGGAACCGAGAACGATCTTTTGCAGGCTCACATCAGGGCGGATGAGTCGCGGATCCTGCATGACAACGCCGGCAATGAAAACGTCGAAGCGTGGCGGCGTTTGGCGGCGGTGATTGGAATGCCCGCGATGGAGATGACTCCACTTGACGGTGATCTCGACGTAAATCTCGACGGTGAATTACCGAGTTTAGATTGGGACGAGTGCTATGCCATGGTAATGGATAGCAATCGTGAACTGAATGCGGCTCAGACACGAGTGGATCGAGCTTGCATCGCGATCCGGCGTGCAAGGAAGGAACCAATTCCGAACGTTGATCTTTTTGTGAGCGTCCGGCATCACAATGTCACGCAAGACGACGTCGCCAACGTGCAGGTCGGCATTCCGATCCCAGTATTCAACAGAAACCAAGGAAACATTTGGGCTGCCGAAGCCAAATGGGCCGCCGCCTGCAAAGAGGTCAAACGGCTCGAGCTCGACTTGCAGGATCGGTTAGCCGTGGCCTATCGGCGGTATGCCAGTGCCCGTCAACAAGTGGAGCGTTACAGCCAAAGAATGGTTCGGAGAGCGGAACAGTCGCTCGAACTCGTGACTGACGGCTACGAGAAAGGGCAAGTGAAGTACCTGACTTTGCTGACGGCCCAGCAGACTTACGTGCAGGTGAATCTGTCGTATCTCGATTCGCTGCGAGAACTTCGGGCGTCGTCCGTTGTGATCGAGGGACAACTTTTGAGTGGAAGTCTGACGAAACGACAGTAATCCACGAAAGGATTCGAGATTGCCAGTCGGTCAGGACGAACGTAAGATTAAGGGATTGCTCGGAGGATTTCGGAATGACTCGCAAGGTAATTTGTCTGCTGCTGATGGCGATGATTGTCGCCTGCCCGTTGTGGTGCAGGTCGGGAGCCTGTGCGTCAGCCGAAGAATGTTGTGCCCAAGATTGCACTGCTGATAAGTGCTGCGATCAAGAGCCGGCGCACGATCAGAACTCCTGCAACGAGCATTCTGACCACGACCCATCGCAACCTTGTGACAACTCCCCGTGCGGTTTGTGTCAGTGTTTCTGCGGTGGCGCCGTCATCGAACAACACGATTACGACGTAATGCAGCAAGTGGCCAACCCGCTGCACGATCTAGTTTTATCAAGCGATTCGATTGCCGACGTACTCTTCCGGAATAACTCGACTACGACATTGGCACACGAGGTGAGGGTCCCGTCTGGTCGAAGTCTGTGTATTCTGCACATGTCGTTGTTGCTTTAGTCGAGAGACGAGGGTCAAGAGCTGAGCCGTTTCACCGTTTGGGACAGTTGAGTGTTGACTCTCGATTCTAACGCGTGCTGAGGATTTGTTAAGCCAAAGTGTTACGTGGCTTGAAAGTCTCGGCTGTCAACGCATGATCTTTCGACTCTGGACACGTGTCTATGTTCTTTCGTTTGCTCCCTTGGGAGTACGCAATTCGAAACCTGTTCCGTCGCCCATTGCGAACGACCCTGACGTTTGCGGGCCTGACAACGGTGATCGTACTAGTATTCATCGTTGTTGGGTTCATTCGTGGTTTGGAACGGTCGCTTGCTGTCAGCGGTGATCCGCGGACCGTGGTGATTCTTTCGCTGGGCATGGGCGAGAATCTCGAATATTCGTCGATCCCGATGAGGACGAGTGATTTGGTTCCGGCAAGTGTTACCGGGATTCAGGAACGGTTTGGCACAAAATATGTATCGCCGGAACTCTATCTCGGCACACGGACTGGTGTGGAAGGGCGAGGAGAGTCAATGGGCTTGGTTCGTGGAGTGACCCAACCGGCATTGCTCGTGCGTCGTCAGGTCGAGATCGAAGAAGGCGACTGGCCCAAGACGGGTGAAGTCATGGTAGGCCGCTTGGCTGCTGCCAAGCTCGGAGCCACCCAGGCTGACCTTCCCATTGGACAATCGTTGATATTCGAAGATCGTACTTGGCGAATCAGCGGCGTGTTCTCGGCGGCGGGATCGGCACTGGAGTCGGAAATCTGGTGTCGGCTGGACGAGTTGCAACAAGCAATGAAGCGACAGGACCTGAGTCTCGTTGCCGTTACGCTTGCTCCCGATGGCGACTTTGCCGACGTTGACTTGTTCTGCAAGGAACGCCTCGACCTCGAACTGCAAGCAATGCGAGAAACGGACTACTACGCTTCGCTGCAAAAGGACTACGGCCCAGTGCGGATGCTGGCGTGGCTTGTCGTGTTGCTTGTTTCGGGAGCAGGCGTATTCGCCGGCTTGAATACGATGTATGGCTCCGTGGTCGGTCGCATTCCCGAACTTTCCACGCTGCAGACCATCGGATTCGCGCGGCGATCCATCGTGGTCAGTCTGATACAAGAAGGCGTGTTGTTGGCGGCAGCAGCAAGTTTGCTGGCAGTGTTACTCGCTTTGATTTTCGTGAATGGGGCCGCAGTGCGTTTCACGATGGGAGCGTTCTCGATTCGCATCGACAGCGTTGCTGTGTTGATCGGCTGCGGCGTTGGATTGTCGCTTGGATTCTTCGGAGCCATTCCTCCGGCGATCCGAGCGTTACGGATGCCCATCGTGGATGGGCTAAAAGCGGTTTGACAGTCTTGGCAAACATGACGTTTGCCATAACTCAACATGGAAGCGAAATGAAATGAAGGTTTTCACATTCCGCGAAGTCGTTTTCGTCATCGGTCTCACATGGATTGTAGGCTGCGGCGAGTCACTTGATGCCACGGCCGACGCAATACGAAAGCAGCCGGTCGCCGATCCGTACAAAGTTGTGTTGACCGAGGAACCGGACGGAGCGTTGGGAGTTAGCGAACTACGTGAGCTGGCGAAAGATGATGATGACGTGGTGATGGTCGGACGCATCGGTGGGGCTACCGAGCCATGGGTTGAAGGCCGCGCGGCATTTGCCGTTGTCGATGCCGCCATTAAACTGTGCGAAGGCGGCGTCTGTGCCTGTTGCAAAGACAAGATCTGCGATGCGACGGCACTCGTAAAGATCGTTGATAAACACGGCCGCTTGCTCAAGACCGACGCCCGTGAACTATTGAATGTGAAAGAAGACGAAATAGTCGTCGTCGCCGGCAAAGCAATGCGGGATGACGCCGGAAACATGACCATCCTCGCCAGCGGTGTGTACGTTCGACGCTGATCGACCCGTTGGCATGACATAAACTGGAGATTGAAATGAAATCCAAGTGGACTGCTGCAACCTTGCTCATTCTTGTTGCTGTATTCGGCGGATGCCAGCAGGGATCATCGACGCAAAAGACGCAGGATCCGGCGGCGAATTCACCGATCGTTGACGGCGAGAAATTCTCACTCACCGACCAGCCCGACGGCGCCGAGGATGTCATCACGGTTCGAGAATCTGCTAACGACGGTGACGAAGTGGTCATTGTTGGACGCATTGGCGGCGGCGAGAACCCGTGGATCGAGGGGCGCGCAGCGTTTTCAATCGTCGACGAATCACTTAAGGCCTGTAGCGATATCGAAGGTGACAATTGCCCGCAGCCATGGGATTACTGCTGTGAGACGGCCAAGTTGCCCACGTCAACGGCGCTCGTAAAGGTCGTTGATGAAAACGGCGATCTCGTAAAGGCTGACGCACGTGAATTGTTGAAGCTAAAAGAATTGCAAACCGTCGTCGTCAAAGGAAAAGCCCAGCGCGACGATGAAGGTAACCTCATCGTTCTGGCCAGTGGCGTGTATGTAAAGAGTCCAGAGTTGAGAGACGAGAGTCCAGAGTAAAAAGGAAGAAAGATGTTTCGATTTAAGACACTAGAGATTTGGCGGATGGCAATGAATTGTGTTGACCGGAAACAGAAAGCAATTCGATAATTCCCGCGGTCCAAATTGGGGAGTACGAGATGTTTCGTTTTGAAAAGCTGGAAGTATGGAGCAAAGCAGTAAGCTTCGCCGATCGAATCTACGAAGTCACCCGTCCATTTCCGACAGATGAACGGTTTGGGTTGACGAGTCAAATGCGCCGTGCTTCGGTCTCGATTTCGTCCAATATTGCGGAAGGAAGCGGAAGATCGTCAAACAAGGATTTCGTGAGATTTGTTGAAATCGCATACGGCTCGGTCATGGAAGTCGTTTCGCAGCTTCAAATCGCATTCCGGCAATCCTTTGTCGCTGCCGAAGCACGTGATGAGCTTTATGCTAGTGCGGAAGAACTGGCACGAATGCTCAGTGGGCTCAAAACCAGCTTGCTCGACAAATGATATTTTTCAAAACTCTGGACTCTAAACTCTGGACTAACCATGGCTGTTGACCTTCGTGAGCTGGCTATCGACCGTAGCGATACGGGACAGCCTAGACTACGAATTCGCCCGCATGTATTGACCCGGTACGTGTTGCCGTTGGTGTTGATCGTTGGTTTCCTATCGCTGGTGGCATGGGCGTCACGGGACATCGTGTTTCCACCCCAAGCTGTGACTGTCGTGCCGGTGTTTTCGACGTACGCCGAAGTTCGTCGGGAAGGTACGCCGTTATTCAAAGCCGCTGGCTGGATCGAGCCTCGCCCGACGCCCGTCCGCGTCGCCGCTCTCGCGCCAGGCGTCGTTGAAGAGTTGCTTGTTGTGGAAGATCAACCGGTGAAAGCCGGTGAGTCGATCGCTGAACTCGTCAAGGATGACGCGAAACTGGCCCATGACCGGGCACTGGCGGACCTCAAGTTGCGTGAAGCAGAACTTGAAGAAACCAAGGCGGCCCGTACTGCTGCTGAAACGCGATTCAAGCAGCCGGTTCACCTCGAAGCCGCCCTTGGCGAAGCTGAGGCATCACTCGCGAAGATCGAAACGCAATTGAACAATCTGCCGTTCTTGACACGCCGGGCCAAGGCCGATCAGGAAGCAGTCCAGAAGGACTATGAAGGCAAAGTTGCGGCCGAAGGTGTCGTAGCGGGCGTCGAAATCGACATCGCCAAGAGTAAGTTCGAATCGGCCAGAGCCCTTGTCGAGGAACTCCGCGATCGGGCCGACTCACTAGCGAATGAGAAGGCCGCTTTGACACGGCGTCGAGACGCCTTACGGACGCAACTCGAGTTGCTCGCGGACGAGATCAAAGCCAAGGGTGAATCCGAGGCCAAATTCAAAGCGGCCGCGGCTCGTGTTGAGCAGGCTGGCGTTGCCGTCGCCGAAACAGAACTCCGGCTCGATCGGATGACTGTCAAATCGCCAATCGACGGTCGAGTCTTTCGCTTGTTTGGCCATCCCGGTGCCCGGATCGGCGGCGGAGGCGGCATGACGCAAATGTCCGGACACGACGGCAGCACGATCGTCACGCTCTATCGTCCCAACATGTTGCAGGTGCGGGTCGATGTGCGGTTTGAGGACATTCCCAAAGTTAGCTTGAACCAGCCAGTTGAAATCGACAATCCAGCATTGTCGTCGCCGCTGATCGGCAAAGTTCTTTTCATCAGTTCCGAAGCAGACATTCAAAAAAACACCCTGCAAGTCAAAGTTGAAATCCCCACACCACCACCGGTGTTCAAACCAGAGATGCTAGTCGACGTGACATTTCTTGCACCCAAGGAACGAGAGCGAACTACCGAGACGTCCGAGGAACTGCGGCTTTATGTTCCGCGGCAACTTATTCAGCAAGACGAGACCGGATCATTCGTCTGGCTGGCCGATCAATCAGACGGAGTCGCGCGCAAGACGCCGATTCAAACCGGGATGCTCGGCTCCAACGGTCTCGTTGAAATCACCAGTGGATTGACCATTTCGAGCCGCATCGTCGTCAGCGGGGCCGACGGTTTGCAGGACGGCAACCGCATCCGAGTGACTGGCGAGGACATGTCGCTTGGCTCAACCAGACAGATGCAGCACGGCAACGATGCAACCGGAACGATGAGCCGCTTGCCGGCAGGAGAAAATCAGTAATGGCACTTATTGAAATCAAAAACGTGACAAAACGATACCACAAAGGCGATGAAACGATCACGCCGCTGGACGGCGTGTCGCTCGATATCGAACAGGGAGAATTCCTGTCACTCATGGGGGCCAGCGGCACGGGTAAGTCCACGCTACTGAATTTGATCGCCAGCATCGACAAACCCGACAGCGGCAGCATCGTCGTCGACGGCACGGACATCACACGACTGTCGCGCACGAAACTGGCGCATTGGCGAGCTGCTAACATGGGCTACATATTTCAGACCCACAATCTCGTCCCCGTGCTGACGGCGTATGAGAACATCGAACTTCCGCTGCTGTTGTTGCCAATGTCCCGCAGCGACCGACGCAAGCGAATCGAGATCGCATTGCAGGCCGTCGATCTGCTCGACCGAGCCGATCACTACCCACGCCAGATGTCGGGTGGACAAGAACAGCGCGTCGGCGTCGCACGAGCCATCGTTGCCCATCCAAAAGTTGTTGTGGCTGACGAACCGACCGGCGATCTCGATCCCGACACGTCAGATCAAATTCTCGACCTGCTCAAACGACTAAACGAACAACTCCACGTCACGTTTTTAATGGTCACGCACGACGCCGATGCCGCCCAGATCGCTGACAAACAATTCCGGCTCGACCACGGTAAACTCGTGCAGACTGGCGGCGTTGGTTTCGAGCCCGCAGTCTTTCCCGAAGTACACGAAACAGCGGGGTAGAACCCGCTGCCAAGGACAATGTTCAAATTCATTCCTTACACGCTGAAAACACTCTGGCGACATCGCTCGAGAACCATTTTGACCGTGAGCGGCTCGGCCGTGGCGCTGTTCGTTTTCTGTTTTGTCGGCGCCGTGCAGGAAGGCATGAACGACTTGCAGCGGCGGCAGGCAGCCAAAGGGTCGCTGATTACTTTTCAAGCGAACAAGTTCTGCCCGGCGACCAGCCATCTTCCGCAGGACTACGACCAACAGATTGCCCGGTTGGACGGCGTACGTGAAGTGATTCCCGTGCAAGTCTTCACGAACAACTGTCGAGCGAGCCTTGATGTGGTCGTGTTCTACGGTGTGCCACCCGAGAAGCTTCGCAAAGCCCGTGACTTCGAGCTTGTGTCGGGTAACTGGACCGAGTTCGAGACCCATCAAGATGCGGCCGTTGTCGGCCGAGCCGTTGCCGCTCGCCGTGGAATCCGTGTCGGCGACAAGTTTTCAATCGGCGAGCTGAGCGTCAACGTGGCTGGTATCTTTTCATCCGACGATCCCGCTGAGGAAAACTACATCTACTCGCACTTGGAGTTCTTGCAACGAGGCAAAGGCATGAACCTCGTCGGCACGGTGACGCAGTTGGAGATCCTGTTAAACGAAGGCGTCGACACCATCGCCACATGCAAAGAGATTGACGACAAGTTCCGCGGCGGTCCCGTCGAGACTGACACTCGACCGAAAGGCGTGTTCCAAGCTGCGAGTCTCGGCGATCTGACACAATTGATCGGGATGGCCCACTATCTGGGCTATGCCTGCGTTGGCCTGGTCCTGTCACTCGTCGCTACAACAACCGTCATGTCGGTTGAGGATCGCATCAAAGAACACGCCGTTCTGCAAACCATCGGTTTTTCCGGACCACGAGTGTTTCGTCTAGTCATGACCGAAAGCGTTCTATTGAGTATTGCTGGCGGATTGGTGGGCGTCGCGTCCGCGATGCTGATGCTCAAACTCAGCAGTCTGTCCGTAGGCGCCGAAGCTGTCACCATTGCGTTCACGCCATCAGTTCGTCTCGCCATCACGGGACTGATCATATCCGCCATTGCCGGAACACTCGCCGGAATCGCTCCCGCCTGGCACGCCGCCCGAACGGAGATCGTTCCCGCCCTGCGACAGGCTTGATGACGCCCTAAGGCCTCGAAAAACGGATCACCCCCGCGAATAGCCCGAGAGCTAAAAGCAAGCTCGATGGCTCAGGCACCGCCGCGCCAGCCGGTGTGGACTGTTGCCAATTCAGCGCTAATGC